>NZ_BPRD01000186.1 GCF_022179745.1 Methylorubrum podarium | reverse complement strand
GCATCGCTGTCCGCCCCCTTCTTCAGCCCCGCGCAAGCGACACCGTGTCCAGTGCGCATGAATTCGAAAGTCAACGAGGTCTCAGCATGAGTCTCATCGGCGTGCTCCGAACCGGCGTCTCCGGGATGAACGCTCAGTCGAACCGCATTTCGACGGTGGCGGAGAACATCCAGAACGCCAGCACCACCGGCTACAAGCGCACCTCGGCCGAGTTCTCGTCGCTGCTGCTCGATTCCGGCGATGTCGGCAACTACAACTCGGGCGCGGTCGAGACCACGCTGCGCCGGTCGGTGAGCGAGGGCGGTCCCATCGCCTCCACCAATTCCGACAAGGATCTCGCGATCCAGGGCAACGGCTTCTTCGTGGTGAGCGACGCCGCCGGCGCGCCCTTCATGACGCGGGCCGGCAACTTCGTGGTCGACGGCAAGACCGGCAACCTCGTCAATGCCGGCGGCTTCACCCTGATGGGCTACAGCCTCGCCAACGGCACCCCGAACCCCGTCCTCAACGGCGTGGCCGACCTCAAGCCGGTCAATGTCAGCGTGATGGGGCAGGAGGCGCGTCCCTCCACCTCCGCCACGATCAGCGGCAACCTCTCGTTCGAGACGCCGGTCTACGATCCCCTGGCGACGGGCGCCGTCGGCTACTCGAAGAAGAACTCGCTCAAGGTCTACGACAACGTCGGCCAGCCGGTGACCCTCGACGTGCAGATGACGAAGACCGCCGCCAACACGTGGTCGGTGAGCTTCATCAACCCCGCGGCACCGACTCCCCCCGTCGGCTCGACCACGGTGACCTTCGACGGCAACGGCAAGGTGAGCGGCGGCGGATCGGCCGTCGTGAACGTGCCGAACGGGCGCAGCGTCACGGTCAATCTGGGCGGGCTCACGCAGCTCTCCGGCGACCACAATCTCTCCGGCACCGCCGACGGCTCCTCGCCGACCGCGGTGAGCGGCACCGCCTTCGGCGAGGACGGCACGGTCTACGCGGTCTATTCCGACGGCACCCGCAAGGCCGCCTTCAAGGTGCCGCTCGCGGACGTGGCGAGCCCGGACAACCTCACGCCGCGGGCCGGCAACGTCTTCACCACCAGCGCCGAGTCCGGCGACATCCAGATCGGCTTCGCCGCCCAGGGCGGGCGCGGCATCATGAAGGCCGGCGCGCTCGAACAGTCCAACGTCGACGTCAGCACCGAGCTGACGACGATGATCGAGTCGCAGACGGTCTACACCGCCAATTCCAAGGTGTTCATGACGGGCAACGAGCTCCTCGAAACCCTGATGAACCTGAAGCGCTGACGCGCCGCATCCCCTCGCCCGTTTCGCCGCGCCCGCGCGCGGCGGCGCATCCGGCTGCGCCGGCCCGACACCGGCGCAGCCGTCTCGTACCGCGTCCCAGGAACCGACCGATGGGTCTCACCCTCGCGCTCAACACCGCGCGCGCCTCGCTGCTCGCGACCTCGAACCAGATGGCCGTGTCCGCGCGCAACGTCGCGGGTGCGAACGATCCCGGCTATTCGCGCAAGGTCGCGACGCTGGTCGCCGGCAGCGCGGGCGGCGCGACGGTGACGATCACCCGCGCGGGCGACCCGGCGCTCTATGCCCGCACGCTCGCCGCCTCGTCCGACGCCGCCCGCGGCGACGCGCTGCTGACCGGACTGACGAAGCTCGCCCAGACCATCGGAGACACCGACGACCCGACCGCGCCGGCCGCGCGGCTCTCGACCTTCCAGGCCGCCCTCCAGGCCGCCGCCAACCAGCCCGACAACGCGCAGCTCGCCCGCGACGCGGTCGAGGCGGCCAAGGCTCTGGCGGGAAGCCTGAACCAGGCGGCGGACGCGGTCCACGCCGCGCGGGCGGAGGCCGATGCCGGCATCGCCGACTCGGTGACCCGCATCAACGACCTGCTCGGCCGGTTCGACGCCGCCAACCGCGCCGTCGTCAAGCTGACGGCGCTCGGCGGCGATGCCACCGACGCCCTCGACGACCGCGATCGGATCCTGACCGCCCTGTCGCAGGAGATCGGCGTGACCGCCGTGGCCCGTGAGGGCGGCGACATGGCGCTCTACACCGATGGCGGCGTCACCCTGTTCGAGCGCGGCCCGCGGACGGTCGCGTTCTCCCCCACCGCCACCTTCGCCGCCGGCACCGTGGGCGCAACCGTGACCATCGACGGCGTGCCGGTGACCGGGGCCGCCTCGCCGATGCCGCTCGCCTCCGGGCGGATCGCCGGGCTCGCGAGCCTGCGGGACGGGGCGGCACTGACCTACGAGGGGCAGCTCGACGCGCTGGCCGGCGGCCTGATCGCCGCCTTCGCGGAAAGCGATTCCGTCGGGGCCGACGGGGGTCCGCGGGCGGGCCTGTTCACCGCGGGCGGCGGCGCGATCCTGCCCGCAGCCACGGCCGCCGGACGCACCGGCCTCGCGGCGTCGATCACGATCAACGCGGCGGTCGATCCCGCCCGGGGCGGATCGCTCGCCCTGCTGCGCAGCGGCGGCATGAACGGCAGCGACTACGCCGACCCGGCGGCGGCCGGCGACGCGGCGTATGCCGGCCGCCTCCGCGGTCTCCTCACAACGCTCTCCGCCGCGCAGCCGGTCGATCCGGCGCTCGGATTCGGCGCGGCCTCCAGCCTGCCCGACCTCGCCGCGGCCTCCGCGGGATGGCTCGAAGCGCAGCGCAAGGACGCCTCGATGACCGCCTCCTACCAGAAGACCCTGCTCTCCCGCGCCACCGAGGCGCTGTCGAACGTCGCCGGCGTGAACGGCGACGACGAGACCGCGCTCGCGCTGCAGCTTGAGCGCTCCTACAGCGCCTCGGCCAAGCTCATCTCGGTCGTCAACGACCTCCTCAAGACCCTCCTCGACGCGGTGCGGTGATACGGCGATGATGACGACCGGCTTCATCTCGAGCCTCAACCTCTGGAACGCGCCGCGCACCGGCATCGGGCGTCTCCAGGCCGATCTCGCGACCGCGACCAAGGAGATCAGCACCGGCCGCTTCGCCGATGTCGGTGCGGCGCTCGGCGGCGGCGTCGCCGGGGCCTTCGGCCTGCGCGGGCAGAGCGCCGTGCTCGCCGCGCTGACCCAGAGCAACACCGCCGCCTCGCTCCGGCTCAACGCCACCCAGACCGCGCTCCAGGAGATCCAATCGGCCGCCGAGGCGACGCTCAACGAACTCACCGCGCTCCCCGCCGACCAGCGCGCGGCGATGGCCGCGGAATCGACGCGCGGTCGCCTCGCCGCGCTGGCGGGTACCCTCAACACCAGCGCGGGCGGCCAGTTCGTGTTCGGCGGCACCAACAGCGCAACGGCGCCACTCACGCCCTACGAGGGCATCCCGGCCTCGCCCGCGAAGACGGCGGTGGACGGCGCCTTCGTCAACTTCTTCGGCTTCGCCCCCGGCGATCCGGCGGCGTCCGGCATCACCCCGGCCGAGATGAAGGGCTTCATCGACGGCATGCTCACCGGCCAGTTCACGGAGGTGAATTGGAGCGGGACGTGGTCGGAGGCGTCGAGCCGGACGATCGACAGCCGGATCTCGCTGACGGAGACCGTCACCACCTCGTTGAGCGCGAACGCCGAACCGTTCCGCAAGCTCGGCATGGCCTACGTCATCGCCTCGGGGCTCGGCCTCACCGGCCTGTCGCAGGATGCGCAGGCGGTGGCGATGGGCAAGGTCACGGACCTGCTGGGCGAGGCCAGCCGGAGCCTCACGACGATGCGGGCCGATCTCGGCCGGGCGCAGAGCCAGATCACGGAGGCGAATGCGCGCATGGCCAAGCAGACCGCGCTGCTGACCGGACAGATCCGGGACCTCGAAAGCGTCGATCCGGCGGAAGCCAAGTCCCGGGTCGATGCCATCACGACCCAGATGCAGATGTCCTACGGGCTGACCGCGCAGCTGCGCAGCCTCAGCCTGATCAACTTCATCTCCTGAACGCCCGCTTTTTCGAAACCGAGTACGGAGCGTAGGCCCCGATGTATCGCCTTTCCTATGCCGAGATCATGGAAGACGCGCCCGACCTCGGCCGCGAGCGCGAGCGCGAGGCGTTCGACCGGGCGCTCGGCCTGCTGCGCACGGCCGAGGCACAGGGCTCGCGGGCCGGGCCGGAGCGGCACGCCGCGGTCGGATCGATCCAGAATCTGTGGAACGTGCTGATCGCCGACCTGCTCGACCCCGAGAACGGCTTGCCCGAGGGTCTGCGCGCCGACCTCGTCGCCATCGGCCTGTGGAACATGCGCGAGGCCGGGGAGGTGCTGAGCACGCCCGAGCGCAGCCTCGCGGCCCTGATCGAGGTCAACACCTCGATCCGCGACGGCCTGCAGTGAGGGGCGGCCGATGACGCGCGAGACCGGCCGGGCCGCCGCCCGCACCATGCACCTGAACCTGAAGGCGGGCGAGCGCGTCTACATCAACGGCGCGGTCGTGCGCGTCGACCGCAAGGTCGCGCTCGAACTGATGAACGACGCGACCTTCCTGCTGGAGGGCCACGTCCTCCAGGCGGAGGAGGCGACGACGCCCCTGCGCCAGCTCTACTTCGCGGCGCAGACCATGCTGATCGCCCCGGCCCAGACCGGCCCGGCCCGGACGCTCTACGCGCAGATCGAGGAGGGCATCCTCGCCGCCACGACGGAGCCGGCCATCCGCGACGGCTTGGCGGCGGCGCACGCCCTCGTCGAGGCGGGCCGCGCCTTCGAGGCGCTGAAGCTCATTCGCGGCCTCTACCCGGCGGAGGCCGACCTGCTCGGCGCCGGCCGGCCCCTCCCCGAGGTGCCGCCCGCCGCCCTCGTTCCGCCCGCCCGGTCCGGCCCCCGCCGCCGGCCGGCGATGCGAGCCCGGCCGGCTCTTCCCTCCGACAAGGCCTGACCCATGGACGTCACCAGCACCGGCACGACCACCGGATCCACCACCGCCGCCGCGGCGAAGGCGGCGACCTCGGTCGCCTCCAAGATGAACGCCGACACCTTCCTGCAGCTGCTGATGGCCCAGCTTCAGAACCAGGACCCGACGAAGCCGATGGACTCGACGGAATATGTCGGCCAGCTCGCCTCGTTCTCGCAGGTCGAGCAGGCCACCAAGACCAACCAGAAGCTCGATTCGTTGCTGACCTCCAGCTTCCTGAACCAGGCCGACGCGATCATCGGGCGGACGCTCACCTCGGCGGACGGCCTGACGACCGGCACGGTGCAGTCGGTGCGGGTCACCGGCGACGGCGTGATGGCCAAGCTCATCGACGGCCGCGAGATGCTGCTCGCCTCCGGCATCTCCATCAGCTAGTCACGCATCCCATGAACGAGGTCGACGCCCTCGAACTCGTCCGGTCCGCGATCTGGACGGTGCTGGTCGCCGCCGGCCCCTCCGTCGGCGCGGCGATGCTGGTCGGCATCGCGGTCGCCCTGCTGCAGGCGCTGACCCAGGTTCAGGAGGTGACCCTCACCTTCGTGCCGAAGATCGTCGCGATCCTGCTGGTGATGCTGGTGACGGGCACCTTCGTCGGCTCGCAGATCTACGCGTTTGCCGAGATGACCTACGGGCGGATCGCGACGGGATTCTGAAGGATGCCGGGCCAGGACGGCGCCGCGAAGACGGCGGCGAAGGCGGGACCGGGCGGAGAAAGCTGTCGAGACCTGGCCGCCCGGTCCCTCACGAGAGCCTTGACCTTGGGGAAGGGTGAAAGCTTCTGCGTTCTGATCTTAGCATCGGTGCTGCCCGTTGGCAGCACGCGATGCGATGGCCTGCCATGCGTCGATTAACAGTGAACAGGCCGCTGTAAGCGATTGCATGTGACGGCGCGTTCGATCGGGCACGGAACGGCGAGGCCGTTCCGTGCCCGATGCGTTCTGGATCGTGCCCCGCGCGGAGCGGGGATCAGGCCGCGCGGACGGTGGCCAGGAAGCGATCGACCTCGCTGGTGAGATGCTCCGACTCGCGCGACAGCTCGGAGGCCGCCGCCAGCACCTGGCTCGCCGCCGCACCCGCCTCCTCTGAGGCATGCGCCAGGCCCACGACGTTGCGCGTCACCTCCGTCGTCCCAACCGAAGCTTGGGACACGTTGCGCACGATCTCCTGCGTCGCCGCGCCCTGCTGCTCGACCGCCGCCGCAATCGTCGCGGCGACCGTGTTGATCTCGCCGATGCGCCCGGTGATCGAACCGATCGCCGAGACGGCCCGCTCGGTGACGCCCTGGATCTCACCGATCTGGCCAGCGATCTCCTCCGTGGCGCGGGCGGTCTGGCTGGCGAGCTCCTTCACCTCCGTCGCCACCACGGCAAAGCCCCGGCCCGCCTCGCCCGCACGCGCCGCCTCGATCGTGGCGTTGAGCGCCAGCAGGTTCGTCTGCGAGGCGATGTTGGAGATCATGTTGACCATATCGCCGATCCGCGCCGAGGTGCGGCTGAGTTCGCGCACGAGCTGACCGGTCTGGTCGGCCTCCGAAACCGCGTTCTGGGCGAGGCCGGCGGAGCCCTGGACCTGCCGTCCGATCTCCTGGACCGACGCGCCGAGCTCTTCGGCCGCCGCCGCGACGGTGCCGACGTTGCTCGCCGCCTCCTCCGCCGCCGCCGCGACGGTGCCCGACTGGTTCGCCGTCTCGCTGGCGGTCGAGGACATCTGCTGCGCGGTCGCCTGAAGCTCGGTCGCCGATGAGGACACCCGGCCGACGATGCCACCGACCGCCCGTTCGAAGCCGTCGGCGAGCTCGATCATGGTGCGGCGGCGCTCGGCGGCGGCGGCCTCGTCGGCGATGCGGCGCATCTCGGCCTGCTCAGCAGCCTTCTGCGCGACCATGGCCTTGATGCCCTCGACCGCCCGGCCGACGGCACCGATCTCGTCGCCGCGGGCGGCTTCCGGGATCCGCGCATCGACGTCGCCGTCCGCCATGCGCCGCAGCACAGAAACAAGGCTCGCCAGCGGACGGGAGATACCGAAGATCGTGATCGTCGCCGCAAGTCCGATCGCGGCGAGGAACCCCAGCACCGACGCGAGCGTCAGGACGATGCGGGCTTGGCTGGCAGCCTGATCGGCCTCCTGCTTGGCCTTGGCGAGTTCGGCCGTGAGGAGGTCGATCCGCGGTTGCACTTGGTCGCGCAGCTTCGCGCGTGCAACTGACCCTTCCATCAGGAGAAGTCGGCTGGACGCCTCGTTCTCGTTGCGCAGGCCCATCTGGAGAGCCCGATCGGTGATGGAGAAGAAGGCTTGGACCGACTGACGCAGATCTTCGTTCGCTCGACGCCGCTCGGCGTCCGCGGCGAGGGCGATCAGCCGATCGCTGGCTTGATAGGTCGAAGCGACGGCCGCTTCGTAGCGCTTCCGGTACCCGTCCATCTCACTCTGGCGAGTCTCGATGATGATGTTGCGGACTTGGACGCTCGCTTCGTTGACGTAAATCCTGACCGACAGGATGTTTTCAAGCCTTGCCGCCTGGAAATCGACGATCTGTTTTGTTCTTTCGGCGAGTCCCGATATAGTACTATAAGCGTAGAATATCATGCCTATAGAAACAAACAGAACAGCCAGTATCGGCACGGCTGATTTAGTTATCAGCCTCGTATTAGCCAGGATCTTCATGTTGCCCCCAACATTACTGGATAGAAGCGAGCTTTGCTCGGATTACTACCGTTCGTAGAAAATCCTTTCTCTTTTGATAACATTTTCGTGACCACCTGTTTGCCACGCGATCCGGCAGGCGATTGCCCTCCATCCCGTGCAAACTTGCCACGCCACCACCGACCCGACCTTGAGAGAAGCGGTTCACGCCGTGGCGGTGAGCGAGCGCTCGTCTTGATCCAGAGCTCCTCCCGACTCGTGGCGGGCGGCGACTTCGGGGTCGGAATCGTCTCCTTCGTGATGCCGATCCCGGTGAGCGTCCTGATCACGACAAAGGGCGCGCAACGATATCCCCGTTCCGCGCCCTCTGCTTTTCGGCGACGCTCCGCGCCGAGCGCGGGTCAGGCCGCGCGGACGGTGGCCAGGAAGCGATCGACCTCGCTGGTGAGATGCTCCGACTCGCGCGACAGTTCGGAGGCCGCCGACAGAACCTGGCTCGCCGCCGCGCCCGCCTCGTCCGAGGCCTGCGCCAGGCCCACGACGTTGCGCGTCACCTCCGTCGTCCCGGTCGAGGCCTGGGCCACGTTGCGCACGATCTCCTGGGTCGCCGCGCCCTGTTGCTCGACGGCGGCGGCGATCGTCGCGGCGACGGCGTTGATCTCGCCGATGCGCCCGGTGATCGAGCCGATGGCCGAGACGGCCCGCTCGGTGACGCCCTGGATCTCGCTGATCTGACCGGCGATCTCGTCCGTCGCGCGGGCCGTCTGGCTGGCGAGTTCCTTCACCTCCGTCGCCACGACGGCGAAGCCGCGTCCCGCCTCGCCCGCGCGCGCCGCCTCGATCGTGGCGTTGAGGGCGAGCAGGTTCGTCTGCGAGGCGATGTTGGAGACCATGCTGACCATGTCGCCGATCCGCGCCGAGGTGCGGCTGAGCTCGCGCACGAGCTGACCGGTCTGGTCCGCCTCCGCCACCGCGTTCTGCGCGAGGCCGGCGGAGCCCTGGACCTGCCGCCCGATCTCCTTGACCGAGGCGCCGAGTTCCTCCGCCGCAGCGGCCACGGTGCCGACATTGCTCGCGGCCTCTTCCGCCGCCGCCGCGACGGTGCTCGACTGGCTCGCCGTCTCGTTGGCGGTCTGGGACATCTGCTGCGCGGTCGCCTGAAGCTCGGTCGCCGATGAGGACACCCGGCCGACGATGCCGCCGACCGCCCGCTCGAAGCCGTCGGCGAGCTCGATCATGGTGCGGCGGCGCTCGGCGGCGGCGGCCTCGTCGGCGATGCGGCGCATCTCGGCCTGCTCGGCGGCCTTCTGCGCCACCATGGCCTTGATGCCCTCGACCGCCCGGCCGACCGCGCCGATCTCGTCACCGCGCTTCGCCTCGCGGATCGTCGCGTCGATCTCGCCCTGGGCCATGCGCTGGAGGACCGCGACGAGGCTGGCCAGCGGCCGGGAGACACCAAATATCGTGATGACGGCGGCAAGTCCGAGGGCGAAGACGAAGCCCAGTGCCGACGCGATGCTGAGGATCAGGCTCGACCGGCTCGCAGCCCGCTCCGCATCATCGCGTGCGCCGACGAGTTCCTCGGTCAGTCGATCGATACGCACTTGGACGGTCTCCCGCAGCTTGGCACGGGCTTCAGCCGCCTCCGTCAGCAGAATCTTGGCGGCGGCATCGTTCTCGTTTCTCAATCCCAGCTGGACGGCGCGTTCGTTGACGGCGAGCATGCCCTCGGCGACTTTACGGAACTCCTCGTTCGTCCTGCGCCGATCGGGGGTGTCGGCGAGTTCGATCAACCGATCGACCGTTCCCAGCGTGGAAGCCACTGCCGCGTCATAGCGTTTCTTATAGTTGTCCATTTCCTTCTGCCGAGTTTCAAGGATAATGTTGCGCGCCTGGATAGCGAGTTCGTTCGCATGAATTCTGACTGTGAGTATGTTTTCCAGTCGTTTGGCCTGGACATCGACAATCTTCTTTGTCTGAGCAGACAAATCATTGATTGTTTTATAAGCATAGAAAATCAACCCGATCGAAACCGAAATTAATAAGGCGATCGGCAAAGCTGTTTTGATAGTCAATCTCGCATTATCCAGGATCCGCATGGTCCGCTCCGAGAGTTGTGCGAGGATGACCCCAACATCGACGCAACACCACTCCTGCTAGAAATCAGTTATCAAATGATAAAATCCGCGTGATCGCATCACGTTTCCGCGATGATGGTGCGAACTTGCATGAGTGCGAGGTCCGCATAGCCCGTCCTCGGCGGCGTGATCGATCTTGCGACCGCGCAGCCCGGCCGGCCATCCTGATGCAACGCGACATCCTCCGCGCACCCGCCTCCCCATCCCCGCGCAAGCTTGCCGGGCCACAAGCGGGCTGACCTGAGGGGAACGGTTCACGTCATGGCGGTGAGCGAGGCGCTCGTCCTGGAAAAGCGGTCGCGGCGCGACTTCGGCTTCGCGGCCGGCATCGTCGCGATCCTGGCGGTGCTGTTCCTGCCGGTTCCGGCCGTGCTGATCGATGTCGGCCTCGCCTTCTCGATCGCGCTCTCGGTGCTGATCCTGATGGTGGCGCTCTGGATTCAGAAGCCGCTCGAATTCTCCGCCTTCCCCACCGTGCTCCTGATCGCGACGCTGCTGCGGCTGGCGCTCGGCATCGCCACGACGCGCCTGATCCTCGCCAACGGCCAGAAGGGCGTGGACGCCGCCGGCCACGTCATCCAGGGCTTCTCCCAGTTCGTGATGAGCGGCGATTTCGTCATCGGAATCGTCGTCTTCGTGATCCTGATCACGGTCAACTTCCTCGTCATCACCAAGGGCGCGACCCGCATCGCCGAGGTCGGCGCCCGCTTCACCCTCGACGCCATCCCCGGCAAGCAGATGGCGATCGACGCCGACCTCAACGCCGGGCTGATCGACGACAAGGAGGCGCAGCGCCGCCGACGGGAGCTGGAGGAGGAATCGGCCTTCTTCGGCTCGATGGACGGCGCCTCGAAATTCGTGCGCGGCGAGGCGGTGGCCTCGCTCATCGTCATCGCGGTCAACGTGTTCGGCGGCGTCATCATCGGCACGACGCGCCACGGCATGCCGCTGGGCCAGGCCGCGGACGTCTTCGTCAAGCTGTCGGTGGGCGACGGCCTCG
>NZ_BPRD01000185.1 GCF_022179745.1 Methylorubrum podarium | reverse complement strand
CCCACGCGATCGACCGGAAGCCGTATCACACGGTCAGGCCACCTGGGCTCCGCACCTCCCCATCCACGCCGGATGCCCCCTCCGATCTGCGCAGGAACAGGAAGACCTGCCGCCCCTCGCCCGCCAGCGCCGCGGCGCCCTGGCGTCCGCAGATCCAGTCGCGCACCATCGCCGCGGCGGCGGGCGAGACGGCCGGCTTCCACAGCCAGATGTCGCGGGCCTCGTCGACTCCGTGCTCGCGGAACAGGGCGGCGGGCGCGTCCTCCGCCACGCCCACCGACCAGGCGGAGAAATCGGCGCCGAACTCCTTCACGTAGCTGATGAACTCGAACTTGATCTGCTGCACGCTGTAGGCGGCCATCGGCGCCGCCCTCACGCGGGGATCGGCGCGATGCGGCCGGGCTCGGTGCGCCGGGCCTGCGCCCGGGCGGCGCCCTCGCGCTTCTCCTCGGCCGACATCTCCTTGATGACCTCTTCGAGCGCGTTGAGCGCCGTGCCGACGCCGTGCCCGGCGGCGAGCGAGAGCCAGGCGAAGGCCTCGACCCGGTCGCGCGCCACCCCGATCCCGTGGGCGTAGAGATGGCCGAGCCGGGCCTGGGACGGGTAATGCCCGGCCTCAGCCGCGCTCCGGTAGAGTTCGGCGGCCCGTGCCGGGTCCGCGGGCAGTCCGTCGCCCTTCGCCAGGAGGGTGGCGAGGTTGTAGGCCGCCATCACGTCGCCGCCGGCGGCCGCCCGTTCCAGCCAGCGCGCGCCCTCGGTCCGGTCCTGCACCACGCCCTGGCCCATGGCCAGCATCGCCCCGACATTGGTCGCGGCCGGGCCGTGGCCCTGCTCGGCGGCGCGGCGATACCATTCGAACGCCTTCGGCAGGGAGGCGGGGAGTCCGGCCCCGGCGGCGTAAAGCGCGCCGAGCCACGCCTGCGCCTCCGGGTCGCCCGCCTCGGCGAGCGGACGGAACACGGCGAGCGCCCGGTCGTAGGCGCGGGCCTGGAAGGCCGCGACGCCGTCGGCGAGGACGGGGGCGGCGGCGAGAGGCTGGGCGGCAAGGCTCATGAGGCGTCTCCCGGAACGATCAGCAGCCGCGGCCCTGGGCCGTGGCGAAGAGGGGTTGGGTGTCGGTGATCGCGGGCCGTGCCCGCACGCGGGCGGCGATGCGCTGCTGCAGCCACAGGCCGGCGGCGTTGGCCGCCCCGGAGAGAGCCGCCTGCGCCGCGACGGCCGTCGCCATCCGGGCGGCGATCTCCGCCTGCCACGCGATCCAGGAGGCTTCCCAGGAGGATTCCCGAGAGGTTTCGCGATCGGCCGGCTCCGCGCCGTCCGAGCCGAGCAGCCCGATCCGCAGCAGCGTCTGCCCGAGCGCCGTCGGCTGGAGCATCACCGCGCAGGTCTCCCCGCGCGCCTCGATCAGGACGAGGTTGGGGAAGTGGACGGCGATCGCCGCGGCCTCTCCGGTCGCGAGGCGGCCGGTCAGATGCAGGCTGTCGGAGGTTTCCGAGAAGCGCCCGCCCTCGGCCAGCGCCTGGAGCGCGAGCTTCCAGTTGCAGGCAAACTCCGCCCGCCGGGTCTCGGCGGCGAGGGCGGCCAGCCCCTCGGGCGGGGCTTCGGGCGGCACGGCACGAGGGTCGAGGTTGATCCGCACCAGCGGCCCCCAGGCGCGGACGGCGACCGGCAGCAGCCGCTCCGGGCGCAGGCCGAGATACTGGTGCATCGCCGGCGTCGGCCCGTCCCTCCCTGCGGGCAGGACGGTGCCGTCGCGGCTGTAGCCGCAGGCGGTGAAGGAGCAGCGGGTCTTGGTGCCGGTCCGGCATTGCAGCGGCACCGCGCGGCAGCCGCCGTGCTGGGCCTTGTTGAAGCGCCCGACGAGGCCGCCGTCGCCCTCGCGCTGGACGTGGAGGCCGTGATGGCCGGCGGTGAAGGGCAGGAGGTCGCCGGGCGAGGAAATCTCGGCGCCGAGGCCGATGGCGAGCCAGGAACAGGTCCAGACCGCGTCGTCCTCCAGTTCCGCGAAGGCGAGGGCGCGGTAGGCGGCCGGGGGCAGCAGGCGCGGCGCGCCCGGATCGAGGCTGTCCGCGAAGAAGGCGGGGTCGGCGAGATCGACCCCCTCGGCCCGGTGGCCGAGATCGGGGCGGTCCGGCACGAAGCCGGCGGACGCGGCGAGGACCATGAACGCCTCTCACTTCTACCGGAAAGGGGTCGGTGGCAGCGCCTTGGGGGGCTGACGGGCGCTGCCACCGCGGCTCCGCCCGAGGAAGGCGAGGACGGAGCGTCGGATGCGGCTCCCGCCGTGGCGGGAGCCGTCGGGTCGTCAGGCGGGCAGCGGCTCGCCGCGCTCCTTGCGGCTGCGGTGCTCCATCGGCGTCGGGTCGTAATCGGCCCGGCCGCGATGCTTGATCGCGCTCTCCGGCGGGGCCGGCAGCGGCCCGTCCATCGCGAAGCGGTCGAGCACGTTCTTGGTCAGCCGCGAGATGTTGTTGTCGCAGTTGTTCCACGGCAGCGAGCCGCAATAGGCGATCGACGAGAAGGCGAAGCAGGCGCCGCCGTTCGGGGTCTCGTGATAGGCGATGTCGCCGCGCACCCGCGGGTGGGTGGTGCCGTCGAGGCCCTGCTGGTTGAAGCCGAAATCCTCCATGACGAGGAGGTAGGCCTCCGTGTGCCGCCCGGCCGAGGTCGCCACCGTGAGGGTGTGCGGGGGCGAACCCAGCATCGTGTCGACGATGTCGAGTTCGAGACCCGCCGCGCCGCCGCCGACGAGGCCGAAATTGCCGAGTTTTTCGTCGTAATCGATGCCCTCGAAGGCCCACGACACACGGGTATCAAGGCTGTCCGGCGTGCGCGAAAAATAGCTCGACACGTCGAAGCCTTCCGACGACATGCCGACGCCGGCCACCGAGTGCAGGTAGCGTCCGCGGAAGCGCCACATGCCCCCGAGTTCGCCCGTGCCCTGGTGGTAGTACTCGCCCGGATCGGCCCGCCAGGTGCGGATGCCGGATTCGCAGCGGCGCATCTCGGTGACGACGCCGCGGCCCTTGTCCTCGTAGCCCGGGTGATACGAGTGGACCCAGTACCACGCGTCGGCGCCCATATACATCAGCCGGCCGCCGCGCTGGGTGTAGTTGTGGAGCGCGTCGAGCTGGGTGCCGGAATTGTGCTCCGGATGCGAGCCGGTGATGATGACGTTGTAGTTCTCGATCCTCGCGAGGCCATCGTAGGTGATGTCCTCGTCGGTGAAGACGTCGTACTCGTAGCCCATCGTCTCCAGCCAGTAGATCAGGTGGAGGTCGGCCGGGTATTGCCACGGCGCCTGGGCGAGGAAGTGGTCGTATTTCGGCCGGATCGACAGGATCGGTCGCAGGCGCGACGAGATCGAGATGCCGGTGCCGTCGGTATGGGTGTCGTAGATCGAGCCGCCGTACTCGCGGTGCTCGGACAGGAACATGTTCTGCTGCTGCATGATCGGCACGCGGTAGACGAACAGCTCCGCGCCGCCCGCGTTGCAGGCCACGTGCTCGTTGGCATAGGCCATGTAGCTGATGGTCGGCACCATCACCGCGATCTTGGCGGTCTCCTGGCCGATGCGCGGCACCACCCAGAACGGGATGAACTCCTCGTCGCCCTCGGCCGTGGTCAGCTTGGCGGCGTAGAAGCGGCTCTTCACGCCGGTCTCCGGCAGGACCCAGGCGAAGTCGGAGACCCAGCGGGCGTCGTCCACGTCGTCGTCGTGGAAGCTGATGGCGCCGTATTCCTGCGGCGCGTGCTTCCAGTCGAAGTTCTGGCCCGACCAGTTGTAGCCGGTCATGCCGCGATTGGGGCAGTTCACCAGGGTCGCGTCGAAGCGATAGGGGCCCTCGTCCTTGGCCGTCAGGGTGTCGATCCCGACGGAGAAGTTCCAGGCGGCGACGATGCATTCGGAGAGCTTGCCGGTCGGTCCGGCGTTGCGGCGCTCGGTCAGGCCGGGCTGGGCGCCGGCCTTCATCATCTCGATCTCGGCGCGCGAGAGCGCCCGGCTGCAGATGCGCGGGCTGTCGAGCTTGCCGTTGTATTTGCCGGCAAAGACCACGCCCGCCGGCTTCGAGGAGGCGGCGAGCGGATCCTCGGGCGCCAGCCGCTCGACATAGGCGCCGAGCGCCACCGGGACCGGGGCGTGGGCGATGGCCACCTTCAGGCTCGCCTCGACCGGGGCGATCTCGGGATCGAGGGCGTAGACGACCTGCGGCTCGTGGATCAGCGTCACGAGGCCGGTGGCGGCGTCGAAGGTCGCGGCGCAGAAGTGCCAGGCATGGTCGCGGATCGGAACGCCGGTGGTGATCCGGTGCTCGTTGATGCGCAGTTCGAGGCAGCCCTCCTCGTTGATGAAGAGGCCGTAGCCGCACTCGTTCGACCACTTGGTGACGAGCCCCTGCGGCCCGTGCTTCCAGTAGCGCGGATGGGTCTTGGGCGCGGTCGGCCAGATCCAGCACTGGAGCGTGAAGCTCTCGACGTGGAACGGCTTGGCATCGGCCACGTAGGCGTAGGAGCCGCCGTGGATGATCTGCTTGCGGCCCGTATAGCTGCCGTTGACCGCCGCCTCGACCGGCTTGTCGATGTAGCCGGGGCCGCGCGGGTTGGTATCGCCGTTGATCATCTGGACGATCTCGACCTTGTACTCGGACGGACCGTCGCAATTGACGTAGAACTGGATCGTATCGCCGGGATGCACGCCGAACTTGTCGGCGTAACCGGTCAGCCTCATGGTGGTCATCGGGTCAATCCTTCGGGCATCGTCGTTGGTGCGCGCCGCATCCGTTCCGCGCGTCCTTGCGCGAGGGAGCGCCGGGAGGCGTCCGCGGCCTCCCGCTGATCGACTGGGTCTCGGAGTTTTGCCGGCTCAGGTGATCGGCCAGTTGTCGTCCTTGCGCTTCCAGCCCTCGTGATAGTCCTCCGGGAAGCCGTAGCTGTCGGAGAGCTCGTCGAGGCGCATCAGGAAGATGTGGTGCTGGATCTCCTGCTCGTCGGTGTAGATCGTGTCGCCGACGAATTCGGGGGGCACGCCGCGGATGCCGGAGAGGCGGGCGATGCGCCACTCGGCATCGACCTTGGTGCAGATCACGATCAGCTTGCCCTTCGGGCTCTGGCCGCGCATGCGCAGCAGCACCCGCTTGAGCACCGGATCAGCATGGACGCCGCCCGTCACCACGGTGGTGTCGCCCGGCGTCTCGCACAGCAGCACCGTGTTGCCGGCGACCCCCTTCATCGAATCCATGCAGGCCTTGTGCGCATCGATCAGGCGCTGGCGCTCGGGCGTGCCCTTCCTCGGGATCGGTTCCATCGTCGTCGCTCCTCGTGATCCGGGCCGCGCCGTTGCGGCCGGAGATGGTTGCGGGCCCGCCTGCACCGCCGGTTCGATCCGGCGGGCGGCCCGTGCCGGCGGAGCGGCCATGCTCCGCTGAGAAGTTGAGATGTGGGCAAAATCGCCCATAGTATTCGGAAACATCGATCCGAATACGTCGCTCTTCTTTACTAGTCGAGTTTAGTTCTGTTCGAGACTGCGGGTCAAGCACAGATTTCTTGTGAGGAAACGTTTTTTACGCTGATCTTGAACGTTTCTGCCGTGACCGCGAGCGTCGGCGAAGCGATCCGGCGGCGCGGCCTTTCCGGAAGGAGCGGCGCCCCGGATGGCCTCGCCATGACGGCGTGTCCGAGGGCTCAGATCGTCATGTGCCGCTCGATCAGTTCGTCGGTCATCTCGGCGATCGGCCCGCGGGCGACGATGCGGCCGTTCTCCATCATCAGGAAGGCGTCGCCGAGCTTGCGCGCCACCTTGATGTGCTGCTCGGTGAGGATCAGCGTGATGCCGAATTCCTTGTTGAGCCGCCCCAGGGTCTGGCCGATCTCGGCGACGATGTTGGGCTGGATGCCCTCGGTCGGCTCGTCGAGGAGGAGGATTCGCGGGTTGGTGGCGAGCGCCCGTGCGATGGCGAGCTGCTGCTGCTGGCCGCCCGAGAGCAGGCCCGCCTTCCGGTGCAGGTTCTGCGCGAGGTAGGGGAACAGGGTGAGGCAGAGTTCCGGCACGTCCTGGCGCCCGTCGGTGCGGGCGAAGGTGCCGAGCAGGATGTTCTCCTTCACCGTGAAGTGCGGCAGGATCTGGCGTCCCTGCGGGATGTAGCCGAGGCCGTACTTCGCCCGCACATGGGTCGGCGCCTTGCCGACGGACGCGCCGTCGATCCGGATCTCGCCGGAGGTGCGGTCGGTCAGGCCCATGATGGTGCGCAGCAGCGTGGTCTTGCCGACGCCGTTGCGGCCGAGCACGCACAGGCACTGCCCCTCGGGCAGCCCGAGGCCGATCTCCTTCAGGATCGGCGTCTTGCCGTAGTAGGAGGTCACGCGGTCGAGATCGAGCAACATCATCAGACCTCCGGCTCGCCGAGATAGACCTCGCGCACCCGCGGGTCGTTCTCGATGTCGCTGAGCTTTCCCTGCGCCAGGAAGGCGCCCATGTGCATCACCGTGACCACGTCGGCGATCTGCCGGACGAAGCCCATGTCGTGCTCGACCACGATCAGGGTGTTGGTGCGCTTGAGTTCGTTGAGGAAGACGATGGTCTTCTCGATCTCGGACTCGGTCATGCCCGCGACCGGCTCGTCCAGCAGCAAGATCGCCGGGTTCTGCATCAGCACCATGCCGATCTCGAGCCACTGCGTCTCGCCGTGGGAGAGGAAGCCGGCCTCGACCTCGAGACGGTCCTTGAGGCCGGTCAGGGTCGCCACCTCGTCGAGCTTGGCCGAGAAGCCGGCGGGCCGCCGCCGCAGCATGTTGCGGAACGGATTGACCTCCCGGCTATAGGCCACCTCGAAGTTCTGGCGCACGCTCAGCTCGCGGAACACCGCCGGCACCTGGAATTTGCGCCCGATGCCGCGCTGGGCGATCTCGTGCTCACTCAAGGACGTGATGTCGTCCCCGCGCAGGACGATGGAGCCGGAGGTCGGCTTCTGCCGGCCGGTGATGAGGTCCATGGTGGTGGTCTTGCCAGCCCCGTTGGGGCCGACGAGGCAGCACAGGGTCAGCTCGGTCACGTCGAGGCTGAAGCCGTTGATGACCTTGGTGCCGCCGAAGCTCTTGTGCAGGTCGCGGATTTCGAGAACGCCCATCGCCCCCTCCCTTACTCGCCCGCCGCCGGGGCGCCGGAGATCGCATCCCGCAGGTCGGGCCGCGCATGCTTGCCCGGCTGGCGCGCCAGCGCGCCGAGCACCTTTTCGAGAAGCCCCGCCAATCCCTTGGGCAGGAAGCGCACGACCACGATGAAGAAGGCGCCGAGGACGAGGAGCCAGGTCGCGAGGAACTGGTCGCCGAGATAGCTCTGGCCGCCCTGGATCAGGAAGGCGCCGAGGATCGCCCCGAGCAGCGACAGGCGCCCGCCGATCCCGGCCCAGATCACCATGCCGATGCTGAAGGTGGTGTCGAGCTGGGCCGGCGAGACGTACTGGATCAGCATCACCCAGAGGCAGCCGGCGAGCGCGGCGATGAAGCCGGAGATCGCGTAGATGCAGGTCTCGTAGAGGGCGACGTTGTAGCCGAGGAAGCGCACCCGCTCGGGGTCGCCGCGCAGAGCCTGGACGACGAGGCCGAACTTGCTCTGGGTCAGCAGCTTGGCACCGACCGTCGTGACGATGAGCAGGCCGCAGACGATCCAGTAGGCGGTCGGGCTGTAGGGGTCGATGTCGGTGCCGAACACGCTGAGGGGCGAGGGCGGCGAGATGCCGTTGGCGCCGTTGGTGTAGGGCTGCATGTCGAGGATCAGCGTGGCGAAGGCGGAGAGCATCGCCAGCGACATGATCGCGAAGAACGGCCCCGAGACCCGGGCGCGGAACATCAGCGTGCCGAACACGACGTAGAACAACGTCGGCACGACGAGCGCCAGGAGGATGCCGCCGCCGGTGCTCCAGAACGGCTGCCAGAACCAGGGCAGGTCCTCCAGGCTGTTGTTGAGCATGAAGGGCGGGATCGGGTTCGAGTCCGGATCCTGCGACTGCATCTGCATCGTCATGGCCATGCCGTAGGCCGCGAGCCCGAAGGCGATGCCCTGGCCGAGATTGAGGATGCCGCCGAACCCCCAGCACAGGCTGATCGAGAGGGCGAGCATCCCGTAGATGCCGTAGACGGCGAACTGGTTGAGCAGGAAGCCGTCGGAGACGAAGGCCGGGATCAGGGCGATGGCGACGAAGAACAGTCCGTAGACCGCCCATTGCGCCGGCTTGCTGTGATAGAGGTTGCGCGTCGTCATCTGCGGGTGAGACTCTTCTGACGGGCTGGGACGGGACGGCCGACGCTGATGGTGTCAGCGGCGGCCTTTGGCGACGGCGAACAGGCCGCGCGGGCGGAAGCGCAGGAACACGACGATCAGCACGTAGAGGAGGAAGCGCGCGAAGGTGTCGTTGGTGACGAAGGCGAAGACCGACTGGAGTTCGCCCGTCAGCCCCGCCGCCGCGACGCTGCCCATCAGCGTGCCGCCGCCGACCACCACCACGAGGAAGGCCTGCACCACGTAGGCCGTGCCCATGGTCGGCAGCACGATCGCGAGCACGCCGAAGAGAGAGCCGGCGACCCCCGCGAGGCCCGCGCCCAGCGCGAAGGTCGTCATGTAGACCCGGTCGGCGTTGATGCCGAAGGAGGCGGCCATCTCCTTGTTCTGCATCACCGCGCGGACCTGCATGCCGAAGCGGGTGCGGTAGAACAGCCAAGCGGTGGCCGCGACGATGAGCGCGGTGATGGCGAGCACCACGAGGCGGAACACCGACAGGCTGGCGAAGCCCACCTCGACGTTGCTCTGGAAGATTTCCGGCACGGCGATGTATTTCGGGTCCGAGCCGAAGATCAGCCGCACGCCCTGCATCAGCACAAGCGACACGCCCCAAGTGGCGAGCAGCGTGTCGAGCGGGCGGTTGTAGAGGTAGCGGATCAGCCCGCGCTCGATGACGAGCCCGATCAGCGCCACCACGGCGAAGGAGGCGGGCAGGCACAGCAGGAACGGCAGGCCAAGGGAGGATTGCAGGGCGTAGGAGGTGTAGGCGCCCAGCATGATGAACTCGCCGTGGGCCATGTTGATGACCCCGACGGTGCCGTAGATGATCGTGAGACCGATCGCGGCGATGAGCCAGATGCTGGCGATGCTCAGGCCCAGCACCAGGGCGTTGGCAAAGGGTGCGATGTCGAGGGACGTCACGGGACCTCCGTGCGGGTCTCTCACGAAACTGCCGCGGCACTTCCCCCGCCAGAGGGAGAACGGCCGGTGACCGGGAGTTTTGTGAGGCACTGTGAATGCGAGGCCCGGCCGCGCGGAAGCGCGGCCGGAGCGGTTGCGCGGGGACGCGTCAGATCACGTTCTTGCGGCTCTTGCCGTCGGGGGCGACGAGGCCCGTGGCGGTGCATTTCCCGGCATTCGGGTAGATCGAGTACGGATCGGGCGCCACGTGCTCCTTAGCTTCCGAGACGATCTTGAAGCTGCCGTCGGCCTGGCACTGGCCGATCTTGGGCTTGAGCCAGGAATTGAAGTTGTCGCCGTCGATCCAGATCAGGCCTTCCGGCGAAATGTTGTCCTCCACCCGCACGCCGCCGCTGACGTCGCGGATCATGCGCGAGGTGACCTCCTCGATGTTGCCGGTCTTCTTCAGCGCGGCTTCGAGCCCGGCCTTGAACACGTAGGCCGAGAGGTAGGTCTCCTCCATGTTGTAGTGGGTGGAGCCGTTCTTGCCGTACTTGCTCTTGAGGAAGTTCTCGACGAACTTCTGGTTGGTCGGATTTTCGAGCGACTGGAAGTAGGGCGCCGAGAGGAAGTGCCCGGCGCCGAACTCGGCGCCCATCGCCTTGGTCTCGATCTCACCGGTGGTGAGCGAGGCGATCGGCATCGAATCGACCTTGAAGCCCTCCTGCTTGAACTGCTTGTGGAAGGCGATGTCGGAGGCGCCGACCACGGTCGAGAAGATGAAGTTCGGCTTGGCGTCGCGGATCTTGCCGAGGACGGGCCCGAACTCGGAGCTGCCGAGCGGGATGTACTCCTCGCCGACCAGCTCGCCGCCGGCCTCCTGGAGCCAGATCTTGGCATTCTTGTTCGACTCCTTCGGCCAGACGTAGTTCGAGCCGACGAAGAAGACCTTCTTGCCGAAGTTCTTGACCATGTAGGGGATCAGGTCCTTCGAGTGCTGATTGGCCAGCGGACCCGTGCAGATCGTGTTCTGGGTGCATTCCGCACCCTCGTAGCAGGTCGGATAGTAGAGCAGGCTGTTCTGCGACATCACCACCGGCAGGATCGCCTTGCGGCTCGCCGAAGTGTAGCAGCCGAACAGCGCGATCACCTTCTCGCGGATGATGAGTTCCTTGGCCTTCTCCGAGTAGACGTTGAAGTCCGACTTGGCATCGACGATCACCGGCTGGATCTGATGCCCGGCGATACCGCCGTTCTTGTTGATCTCGTCGATGGCGTACTGCATCACGAGCGTGGAATCTTCCTCCGGCACTGCGAGCTGGCCGGTGAGGGAGAACAGCAGGCCGACCTTGATCGGCTCCCCCTTCTTGAGCGTCGCGCCCCAGGCCTCACGGGCCGTCGGCAGCCAGAGATGCGGCGCGGCGATCGCTGCCGCGGCGAGCGAAGACTGCTTCAATAGCTTCCGACGCGTGAGGTCCATGTCGATCCCCTTATTTGCTGTGCAATTGCCTGATTTTTGAGCGGATACTCGGCTCTTTGCTCAAGAAGTAAATCTTGTTTCTTACAAGGAAACGCTACGGCGCTCTTTCGCGGCGCGTCAAGAGGACATTTCCTTTGGGGACACTTTTTTTCTCTAAGGCAATGGCGGCGACGCGTTTTGCCCGCTTCCGCCCGCATCGTGGCCCGCTTGCAAGCCTGATGCCGCAAAATCCAAAAAGTCCAAATTCGTAGTTGACCGTATGGGAACTTCAGTGCCAGCCTAGTACAGCAAGCCATATGTGATCAAAAAATACGCAAAAGCGCGAGCTTTGATCACATTGCTAAAGAATCGAACGGCACGAAGGCTGCGGCCCGAGCCTGCCGGGGGTTCCGCCAAAAACCAGAAATCGGACAATGGCTGTTGCACGGCACTTGCGAGGCGTGCGGCAGCATCGTGAGCCGGATAAGCGATCGGATTGTGCGATGCACAATCCAGGGTCGCCAAAGGTCAGCGAAGTTTAGATCGCAACGGGTAAAGTCAAGGGGATGACGTGATGCACGGCGGTGGATACGGGAAGGAACCGGGGACGACCCGTTCCGAACAGCGGGGACGGCATCGTGGATGGGCGGCCGGCGCGCTCCTAGTGGCGAGCCTTGCCGGGGGGAGCCTTGCCGGGGCGGGCGCGGCGCTCGCGCAGCAGCCCTCGCCGGTGGGCCAGTTCAACGATCAGACCCAGCCGCGCACCGATCCCGCCATCGCCGCCAAGCCCGCCGACCCCGTCCGCACCGGGCCGCTCGCCCCCTGGGCCACCGACATGGCCGCCCGCGGGCTCACCTTCGACATCAACATCTACG
>NZ_BPRD01000184.1 GCF_022179745.1 Methylorubrum podarium | reverse complement strand
GGCGAGCTGCGCCGCCTCGCGGTCGTTGCCCCACTCGCCGGCCTCGGCGAGATCCGGCCCGGTCCAGAACGAGCCGTACCCCAAGGTCGTCACCTTGCGCTGGGCGCAGGGCCAATCCGGATCGGCCTTGGGCTGCGCCAGCGCCGGCCCCGCCGCGAGAAGAAGGGCGAGGCAGAGCGGGGCACGAACGGAGCCGAGGGTGGCACGACGAAGGAGCATGGGCGTCTCTCAGGCAGCTTCGCCGGCCGGTCCGCCGCGCCGGGCCATGATGCCGCGGCCCGGATCGTAGGCGATCACGGCGAGGGTGAAGAACAGGAGGCCGGTGCCGACCACGACGGCGCAGGCGACCGGCTCGAAGCGCCCGTAGAGGGCGAAACGCACCAGCTCGACCGCGTGGGTGAACGGGTTGGCCTGGCAGATGAGATAGAGCCACTCGCTCGATGCCCGGACCTGCCAGAGCGGATATAGGGCAGAAGAGGCAAAGAACATCGGGAAGATCACGAAATTCATGACGCTCGCGAAGTTCTCAAGTTGCCGCACCAGCGAGGATAGGAACAGTCCGATGGCGCCGAGCATCAGCCCCGAGGCGAGGAAGGCCGGCAGGGCCGCGACGTAGCCGATCGGCGGAATGCCGGTCTCCCAGAACCACGCGATGGCCAGGAAGGCGTAGGCCTGCACGATCGAGACGCTCACCCCCGCGATCAGCTTGGCGAGCAGCAGCGTCCAGCGCGGATAGGGCGAGGTGAGCAGCACCTTCATCGAGCCGACCTCGCGGTCGTAGACCATCGAGAGCGAGGACTGCATGCCGTTGAAGAGCTGGATCATCACGGCGAGCCCCGGCACCACGTAGGCCTCGTAGAGCACGTAGGTCTCGTAGGGCGGCGTGATCGAGGTGCCGAGCGTGTTGCGGAAGCCCGCCGCGAAGATGAACAGCCAGACCAGCGGGCGCACCATCGCCGAGAAGAACCGCTCCTTCTGGTGGAAGAAGCGCAGCAGCTCGCGGCGGACGATGCCGCCCAGGGCGATGAGGTAGCCGACCGCATCGAGCCGGCCCGCATGGGGAACGGGCTTGGCGCCGTCCTCGACGCGGACCGTGACGGCGGGGTTCGACGGAGAACTCATGACCTGGAACTCATGACCTGGAACTCATGACCGGGGCCTCATGCGGCGGACTTCACGGCGCGCCGGTCGGGCTCGGCGACGAGGCGGCGGAAGGCGGCCTCCAGGGTCTCGCCGGGCGCGCCGATCTCCCCGGCGCGGCCGCGGGCGACGATGCGGCCCTTGTGGAGCACGACCGCGTCGTCCTCGGGCGAGATCTCCTCGAAGATGTGGGTCGCCCACAGCACCGACAGCCCCTCCTCGCGCACCAGGGCGCGGACGATGGCGACGATGTCGGCACGCGATTCGAGGTCGAGGCCGACGGTGGGCTCGTCGAGCAGAAGCAGGCGCGGCTCGTGGATCAGCGAGCGGGCGATCTCGATGCGCCGCGACTGGCCGCCGGACAGGGTGCGGATCTTGTCGTCGCGCCGCTCCGCCAGCCCGACGCGGGCGAGCAGGCTCTCGATCCGCGCGCGCGCGGCCGCGCGGCCGATGCCGTGCAGGCTGGCGTGGTAGTGCAGGTTCTGCGCGACGGTGAGGTCGGTGTCGAGGGTGCGCGCCTGGAACACCACGCCGAGGCGGGCGAGCGCCCGCGACGGCTCGCGGTCGAGGGGATGGCCGAGGATCGCGACCCGCCCCTCCTGATTGTTGTAGAGCCGGGTGATCACCGAGAAGAGCGTGGTCTTGCCCGCGCCGTTGGGGCCGAGCAGCGCCATGAAGTGCCCGCGCTCGACCGTCAGCGACACGTCCGACAGGGCGGCGCGCTGGCCGAAGCGGTGGCTGACGCCGGCGACCTCGAGGGCGGCGCTCATCGCGGCAGCGCCCGCCTGGCGTCGTCCAGGGCCTCCAGGCACTCGTCGAACTCGCCCTCGCCCTGCTCGCGCTCGGCGATTTTCAGGGCGCGCTTGAACTTCGGCGGGACGGCCTCGGGCGCGAGCTTTTCCGCCTGCGCCCGCGCCGCGACGATGCCCTCGGCGCAGGCGGACTTGTCGTCGGCCAGGGCGGGGGTGGCGAGGAGAGCGAGGGCGAGAGCGGCGCCCGAAAAAATCCCTCCCCCCGCTGGATCTCGGGCTTGCCCGAGATCCACAAGCATCTTCCCAAGTCGGGCAGGCCCGACTTGGGTGGGGGAGGGTGCCTGCGGAGCAGGCGGGAGACGGGAGCGACGTTTCCGGAGAATGCGGAGCCGGCCCCTCACCCGACCCCCTTCGGGGGCCACCCTCTCCCGCGGAGGGGAGAGGGCAAAAAAACGGGAACAACGCATGCGCATCGGGCTCGCGGCCGACAACGGCAATTGGCACAAGGCGCGGCTGCGGGAGGCCCTGCGCGGCCTCGGCGTCGAGCCGGTGCTGTTCTCCCTCGCCGACGTCGCCGTGGTGACCGGCGGCGGCGAGCCGCTGCGGGTGCCCGGCTTCGCGGACGGCCTGCCGGACGGCGTCCTCCTGCGCACCATCGCCGGCGGCACCTTCGAGGCCACCACCATGCGGCTCGGCGTGCTCCACGCGCTGGAGGCCGCCGGCGTCACCGTCTGGAACGGGCCGGCCGCCATCGAGCGCTCGGTCGACAAGGCGGCGACCTCGCTCCTGATCGCCCGCGCCGGCCTGCCGACCCCCGACACCTTCGTCGTCTCGAAGCGCGAGGCGGCGGCCGAGATTGTCGCCCGCGAGGCGCAGCCCGGACGGCCGATCGTGCTGAAGCCCCTGTTCGGCTCGCAGGGCGAGGGGCTGATGCTCCTCGAACATCCCGATGATCTGCCGGCGCAGGAGGCGGTGAGCGGCGTCTACTACCTGCAGCGCTACGTGCCGCGGGCGGACGGGCTATGGCGCGACTACCGCGTCTTCGTCTGCGAGGGTCGGGCGATCGCCGGGATGATCCGCGAGGGCGACGGCTGGATCACCAACGTCCACCGCGGCGGCCGCCCCTTCGCCTGGGACGTTCCCGCCCGCGCCGCCGAACTCGCCGAGGCCGCCGCGGCGGCGGTCGGCGTCGATTACACCGGCATCGACCTCGTCGAGGACGGCGAGGGCGGCTTCCTCGTCCTGGAGGTCAACTCGATGCCGGCCTGGTCCGGCCTGCAGCAGGTGACCGAGGTCGACATCGCCGGGGCGGTCGCCCGCGGCTTCCTCAACGCGGTGCGCGCCGCCCGCCCGCCGCGGCTGGTCTCGGCGCTCGGATGACCGGATCAGCGCAGGGCGGCCTGCCGGCGGCGACGGTGGCCGACCTCTACCGCGCCGCCTGCCTCGCCGAACTCGATGCGCTGAAACCCGGCAACGTGCACAGCTACGCCCCCGGCCACCGCATGGTGACCGCCGATTTCGTCACCAGCGCCGACGTCTCGGCACCCGCGCTGGCCGAGGCGGGTGCGCGGGTGGGCCGCCGGGTCCGCGGCGGCGTCGAGGCGACGATCGCCGCCGTGGGCCAGAACACCAATCTCGGCATCCTGCTCCTCTGCGCGCCGCTCGCCCGCGCCGCGGAGGCGCCCGGTCGGCTGAGCGAAGCCCTGAGCGCCGTGCTGGCGACCTTCGACGCGTCGGATTCCCGCGACGTGTTCGCGGCGATCCGCCGGGCCAATCCCGGCGGCCTCGGCCGGGCCGAGCGCCACGACGTGTCCCGGGATCCGGCCGATGACGGGCCGGTCCCGCCGCTGCGCGCGGCGATGGAAGAGGCCGCCCCGCGCGACCGCATCGCCCGCGCCTACGCGGACGGTTTTCGCGATCTGTTTGCCATCGGGCTGCCGGCGCTGGCCGACGCACGGGCGCGCGGGCTCGTCCCGCCCTGGACCACGACGGCCGTGCATCTCGCCTACCTCACCGCGGTGCCGGACAGCCATATCGCGCGCAAGCACGGGCCGGAGCGGGCCGAGGCGGTGCGGGCGCAGGCGCGGGCGCGACTCGCAGGGCTCGACCTCGCCGCGGCCCCGGTCGAGGCGTTGCTGGCCTACGACCGTGCCTTGAAGGAGGCGGGTCTGAACCCCGGCACGAGCGCCGACTTCACCGTCGCGACGCTGTTCCTCGACGCGCTCCTGTCCGCCCGCGGCGAGACATCTTGAGCCTTGGCCGAACCCCGCGCCCGCGAGGGGACGGATCCTGGCGCGTCAAGGCCCCCGGCTATCCAAAAAATCGCCGATTTCAGGGCCTTGCGCGGGTTGTTCGATGCCGGGCCCCGCTGTAGGGTCCGCGCCGCTATCCGGGCTAACCGGCTCGGCCCCTGCCGGGCGCCGCGAACAAGGATGGCTTCCGGCCCCGCCTCCTCTCAGGGCGGGCCTTTTTTCAGGAATCCAGGGAGAGACCCCGAATGGCAAAGATCACCAAGGTTCAGGTCGGCGAGGCCCTCGTCGGCGACGGCAACGAGGTCGCCCACATCGACCTCATCATCGGACCGCGCGGTTCGCCCGCCGAGACCGCTTTCTGCAACGGCCTCGTGAACAACAAGCACGGCTTCACCAGCCTGCTCGCCGTGATCGCGCCGAACCTGCCGTGCAAGCCGAACACGCTGATGTTCAACAAGGTCACCATCAACGACGCCCGTCAGGCCGTCCAGATGTTCGGCCCGGCCCAGCACGGCGTCGCCAAGGCGGTGCAGGATGCGGTCGCCGAGGGCATCATCCCGGCGGACGAGGCCGACGACCTGTACGTGCTGGTCGGCGTGTTCATCCACTGGGAAGCGGCCGACGACGCCAAGATCCAGAAGTACAACTACGAGGCCACCAAGCTCTCGATCCAGCGCGCCGTGAACGGCGAGCCGAAGGCCGCGACGGTGACCGAGCAGCGCAACTCGGCGCAGCACCCCTTCGCCGCCAACGCTTAGATCGGGGACAGTCCTGGGCAGAGCGAGCCTCCGCCCGCACCGCGGGGTCTGCTCCAGCGACTGGCTTCGATCTTCCTTGGACGTTGATGGATCGGGACGGCTTCGGCCGTCCCTTTCTTTTTGGGCGCTGCGGTGGCACCTCATGACGGTGAGACACCCAGGAGGAGGCCGCCGATGGCCGACGTCCTCGAAGAGCTGACGGCCGATGCCCTCACGCGCGCGCAGGTCGAGGACCGCGTGGAGGATTGGGCGCAGCGTATCGCCGGCCTGTACGGCCGGATCGAGTCCTGGCTTCCGCCCGGCTGGTCGTCCAGGCGGACGCGGCGCGTGCGGATGATCGAGGAGCCGATGCGCGAGGTGGACCTGCCGCCGCGCGAACTTCCGGTGCTCGACCTGCTGGCCGATGAGGCTCCGGCCGCGACGATCGAGCCGCGGGGCCTCTGGATCGTCGGCGCCAACGGCCGCCTCGACCTTCGGCGGGGAGCGGACCATCATCTCATCCTCGACAGGGCCGCGAATTTCGAGGAGCCGGATTGGGTCCTCGTGCCCCTGTCGGATCGACGGCGGGCCCTCCCGCTGGACCGCTCGGCCTTGTCGTCCGTCTTGCGCTGACGGCACGGGACGGCGCCGTGCAGGACTTGGTGGCCCTGGCCGCTCTCTATGCCGAGATCGACGCATATCTCGAAGCGCTCCGGGCGGCCCTGATCGAGAGCGGTGACGGGTCGGGCGCGGATCGGATCGAGGCCAAGCAGCGCCTCAACGACCAGGCCTATTTCGTGATCTGCTGGGGTCAGCTCGAGAGCGCCATCGACGATGCCTGCCGCTCGGCCATCCGCGCGCGGCGGGGCCACGCGGATTGGGCGGTGAGACGCGCCTGGGATCTGTACAATCCGGACGAGAAGCGCCTCTCGGGCCTCAGCTTCGAGGATCGCACCGCCCTCGTCCTCGATCGGCAGGGCGGCGCGAAGAGTCCGTGGGCGCGGGTGCAGTTCTATTATGCGCTGCGCAACCAGATCGCCCATGGCAAGCTGAGGCCGGAGCGCATCGACGTCACGGCCGTGGTCGGCGAGATGTACGTGATTCAGGGAGCCCTGACGCCGTAGGCGCCGCCAGCCTCAGCGCAGCCGCCCGTCATGGATCGCCGAGGCGACGAGCGCTCCCGCCGCGCCGGCCGCGATGAGCCGCGTCACGTCCTCCGGCCCGCGCACCCCGCCGGCCGCGTAGATCCGCCGGCCCTGTCCGAGCGCGACGGCGCGCGAAATCCCGACGAGATCGGGACCGGTGCCGGTGCCGACCCGCGCCAGCGTCATCACGATCACCTCCTCGGGCCATGTCCGCGCATCCGCGTGCAGAGCGTCCGGTCCGAGTCGTTCCTCCCCCCGGCTGTCGAGGGAGAGCACGGCACGGTTGCCCAGCGCGCGCACGAGATCGGCGTTGCGCTGGCTCTCGCTGCCGATCACCGGGCGGCCGAGGCCGAGCCGGGTGAAGCGGTCGACCCCGGAAAAGTCGGAGAAGCCGGCATCGACCCACAGCGTCGCGCCGGGACAGGCGCGGGCCACCGCCTCCAGGCTGGCACGGTCGGGCGCCCGGCCCTCCATGATCGCGTCGAGGTCGGCGACGTAGAGCCGGTCCGTCGCGACGGCGTCGAGGAGGCCGCGGGCCACGTCGGCGGGCGCCGAGCCCCTGGCCAAGGGGGTGTCGATCGGGGCATAGGCGTCCCGCTCGCCCGCGCGGGCGCGCACCACCTGCCCCCGACGCAGGTCGATCACCGGGATCAGCCGGAACGGCCGCCCCTCAGAACCGTGAGACATCGCGTGAACCGGACTAGGAACAGGGTCATCGGGTGGGATCTCGGCGGGGTGCATGTCAAGGCGGCGCTCGTCGAGGACGGCCGCGTGGTCGAGGCGGTGCAGGCGCCCTGCCGGCTCTGGCGCGGCGTCCCCGCCCTCGACGAGACGCTTTCGCAGATGCCGGACTGGACCCGGGGCGAGGCCCACCACGCCGTCACCATGACCGGCGAGTTGACCGACTGCTTCGCCGACCGGGCGGACGGGGTGCACCAGCTCTCCGCCTGGGCCGCCGCGACGCTCGCCGGCAGCGTGCGGATCTATGCCGGCCGCGCCGGCTTCGTGCCGGCCGAGGCCGCCCGCGGGCAGGCCGCCGACATCGCCTCGGCCAACTGGCACGCCACCGCCGCCCTGGTCGGCCGCCACGAGGCGAACGCGCTCCTGGTCGATATCGGCTCGACCACCGCCGACCTGATTCCGATCGTGAAGGGCGCGCCCGCCGCGCGGGGCTACAGCGACGCGGAGCGGCTGGAGACGGGCGAGCTCGTCTATACCGGCGTGGTGCGCACGCCGCTCCTCGCCTTCGCGACCCACGCGCCCTGGCGCGGCCGGCGCACGGCACTGATGGCCGAGACCTTCGCCGGCACCGCCGACATCTACCGCCTGACCGGTGACCTGCCCGAAGGGGCCGACCAGCAGCACAGCGCCGACCTCAAGGGCAAGTCGATCCCCGAATCCGAGACGCGCCTCGCCCGCATGGTCGGCCGCGACCGGGGGGAGGGGAGCGCGCAGGAATGGCGGGCGCTGGCGGCGTGGTTCGCCGAGGCGCAGCTGCGCCCGCTGCACGATGCTGCCGCCGTGCTGCTCTCGCGCCCGGATCTCCCCGAGGACGCGCCCCTTGTCGTCTGCGGCGCCGGCCGCTTCCTGGCCGAGCGGCTCGCCGCCCGGCTCGGCCGCCGCCCGCTGCCCCTCACCGCGGTGATCGCCGGCCGATTGGACGGCGGGGAGGCCGCCTGGGTCTCGACCTGCGGGCCGGCGGTCGCCGTCGGCCTGATCGCGTGAGGAACGAGGCCGTTTCCGCGCGTTGACGGGGACAATCCACGAGGAGATGCCGATGACTGCAGGGAACAAGCTCGCCCGGATTCTGGCCACCCGCACGGGCGAGTCCATCGAGCTGGCCTTCGAGACCGTGGACGGACGCACCACCCGGGTGCTGGCGAGCGACGACCAGATCGACCGCCTCGTGGACGAGCTGGAGGACATCCTCAACTCACCCGCCGAGACGGGGTCCGGCGAGCCGCCCGCGGCGGCGTAGAGCATCGTCCTGGATATCGGATCCGGGACGATGCTCTAGGCTTTTGTTCTGCATCGTCTTTTTCCGAAAGCCGGCAACCACCTTTCGGGACGATGCTCTGGAGCCGTATCCGGCCTGATTGCATCAGGCCGGCGTCTCCAGGTCATTGGTTTGACGCGCATTCTTTCGACGAACCGGCACCCGCTTCGTCGGAATGCACTCCGGGCTACCGCAAGAAATCCCCGAAGGAGCGCGGCCCGTCGCCGGTCTCGACCTTGCCGGTGACGGTGAGGCTCGACGGATCGATCAGGCTTAAGCCGTTGTCGCCCCAGTTGGCGACGACGACCGTCTTCCCGTCCCGGGTGGCGGCGATCCCCTCCGGGTGGTCGCCGACATCGATGGCGGCGAGCGTCTTCAGGGTCGCGGGGTCGAACACCGTCACGGTGTTGGAATACTGGTCGGTCACGAAGCCTTTGCCGGCGGCGAGCGCGATCACGTAGGGCCGCTGGCCGGTGGCGACGCGGCCCGTCTCGCGGCCGGCCGCGACGTTGACGGCCGAGACGTCGTTTGAGACCACGTTGGCGGTGTAGGCGGTGGCGCCGTCCGCCGAGAGGGTCAGGCCGAACGGGTGCTGGCCGACGGCGACCCGCCGCGTCTCTCGGCGGCTCGCCACGTCGACGATCGAGACCGAGTCGGATTCGCGGTTGGCGACCAGCAAAGTGGCGCCGTCCGGCGTGACGGCGATGCCGGAGGGGGATTGTCCGGTGGCGATCTCGCCCTCCAGCGCCAGGCCGTCCGCGTCCGGGCGCAGCACGAAGACCCGCGTGCCGTACCAGTCGGCGACGTAGACCTCGCCGGATTTCGGGTTGACGCCGATGCCGAGCGGACCGCCGGGCAGGTCGAGGCTCGCGCGCACCCTGCGGGCGTCGAGGTCGATCACCGAGACGCCGTGTCCCTCGGGGCGGGTGACGTAGGCGGTCTTGCGATCCGGCGAGAGGGCGATGCCGGCCGGCGCGCCCGGCACGGGGATCGATTGCACGATTTTCTTGGAGGCAAGATCCACGATCTCGACGGCGTTGCCGAGCTGCGCCGTGACCAGGGCTTCCTGCGCGAGGGCGGGGCTGGACAGCACGAAGCCGGCGAGGACGAGAAGAGCCCTCCCCCCACGGATCTCGGGCCTACCCGAGATCCGCAAGCATCCGCCCAAGGCGGGCAAGCCCGACTTGGGTCGGGGGAGGGTACCCGCGGAGCGGGCGGGAGAGGGGGGGACGCTTCCGGAGAGGTCGCTCCCCTCACCCGACCCGCTTCGCGGGCCACCCTCTCCCGCAGAGGGGAGAGGGAAGAGCCGGCGCGTCGTCTGGAGCATGCTGGACACGCCGGCTCTCCGCAGCATCAAAGCCCTACGAGCCCTTCTCGGCCTTGGCCTTCACGTTCTCCAGGCCGGATTTGTAAAGGCCGGACACGGCCTTCTTGGACGCCTCGTCGTTGAGCTCGGGCGGCGGATCGTTGTTCATGTAGCCGCGGTAGAACGCGCCGCGCCAGGTCAGCTTCGACTTGGCTCCATCGCCCTCGACTTCGATCGTCGAGGAATAGTCGTTCACCGGCAGGACCTTCACGTCGACCTTGTTGATCCGGTACATGAGGGTCTTCTTCTCGGCGTCGTACTTGGCGAGTTCCTCCTCGACCGTGGCGCCGCCCTTGAGGGTCAGCGTGCGGGTCGCCTTGACCTCGTTGCCGCCCTTGCCCTCGGTCTTCTCGACCACCGGAATCCAGCTTCCGTCCTGGAAGTTGCCGACGATCGCCCAGACCTTGTCGGCGGGGGCGTTGATCTCGATCGACTCCGAGACCTTCTGCCGGGTCGGGCCGTGCGCCTGCGCGGCAAAGGTCACCGTGGCGAGCGCCGCCACGGCCGCGAGCGTCCTGAACTTCATGTGTTTTCTCCTCCCATCGAAGCCGCCGAGCATGGCCGCTTCACCCTTCGTCCGAGCGACTTGTGTCAGGAGCCGCTCTTCTCAAGCCTGGCCTTGAGCTTCTCAAGGCTGGCATGAACCCAGGCCCGCACGGCCTTCTCCGAATTCTCGTCGTTGAGTTCGGGCGGCGGGTCGCTGTTCGGATGGCCGCGGTAGAACGCGGCCCGCCACTCGACCCGCGCGTGCTCGCCCTCGGGCCGCACCGAGATCGTGGCCGAGTAGTCCTTGGCCGGCAGGTCGGCGACGTCGTTCTCGAGGAGGTAGTAGGCGAAGCTCCGGTGCTCGGCATCGA
>NZ_BPRD01000183.1 GCF_022179745.1 Methylorubrum podarium | reverse complement strand
CGGTGCCGACGCCCTCGAACGTCTGTTCGACGACATCGCCGTCCAGAGCGAGGGCAGGACCGGGGTCGGCGGCTGCCAGTGGGGCCTGCAGCACATGTTCGGCTGGCTCTACAACGCCGCCTTCTACTCGCAGAGGCGACCGCACCAGATGGAGGCCATCCGCGTCGCCGCCGCGACGGTGGCCCGGCGCAGGGGCACCTTCGCGAGATCGGCGACCACGCTGGACGGCGTGGCCGAGCCGGTCGCCTGCCTGCACCGTGACGAGGTCGCCCGCGCCCTCGGGATCCACCCGCGCTTCGTCGACGCCATCGCCCTGCGCCTCGACATCCGCCCCGTCCCTGGCGGCGACCGCTTCGTGATGTACGAGGCCTCGGTGGTGCCCGTACTCAAGAAGGCGCTCGCCCGGTGTCTCAAGCGGGCGGAGGCCGCGCGGGTCCTCGGCCTGGGCACGACCGAACTGGACGCGCTTGCCCGGATGGGCCTGATCCGGCGCCTGTGCAGGCTTGGCGGCCCGACGGTCGCGGACGACATGTACCGCATCGAGGATGTCGAGGCCCTGCTCCCGGCGCCCAACCTTCCGCTCCTGCCCCCAGACGCCGGGCTGGCACTCGCGCTGGACGACTACGCCGAGACGTCGGGCCTGTGGCGCCCCGAGGTGATCGGACTGTGCGCCGCCGGCCGTCTCCGTCCGGTAGGCAGGATCCCGGGCCGCGTCGGGCTGGCGGCCCTCGCGTTCGCGGCGCCGTCGCCGGACGTACCCGAGGCCCCCCGGCCGCCGGCCCACAAGCGGGGCGGTCGCCTTCGTCGCCAGCGCGCGCGGCCCGGCCTGACCAAGTGCGATGCGGCGTCCATGCTCGGCGTCAGCATGTCGACCCTCGCCGAGCTCATGAAGCAAGGGTACGTGAAGCACCTCGGTCCCGAGGCGAGCGGAACCTCGCGCACGCGGGTCGACGACCGGTCCCTTCGTGAGTTCGCTGGCCGCTACGCACCCGCCGTGGCCTATGCCGAGGCGCTCGGGTGCGGGAGGACGGATGCGGTTCGCAAGCTGCGGGACATGGGGGTGGACATCATCCTCAAGGAACCGGGCGAGGCGCACCTGATGGCCATGGTGCGTCGGACGCAGGTCACCCAGGCCTTGGGCCTCGCGACCGACCCGTTGGCCGATCCGCCATCGGGCTGGACCGCGTTCTGGTCGGCCTTCGGCAGGCATCTGGCCACGAACGGATCCGTCTTCCGGCTGGTCCGCATCCCGCCCGGGCGGGAAGGCCGCCTCCGGAGCGGAGACCGCCGCACGGTGACGACCATCGACCTGGGCACCGACGGCCACGCTGTCATGACGCTTGAGACCGGCCGGAGCCCGGCGGAGGTCGCCCGCTCGGAGCGCAGCGGGTTCGCGCTGCGGGACACGGCCTCCTGGCCGCAATGGTTCGAGTGGCTGGAGACCACGGCCTACCTGATGCGCTCGTCAGGCAGCCAAGCCACGGCGGCCTGATCAGGCCGCCTCGCCGGGTATCCTCTGTCGCCATCACAGCATCGCGAGCCTGTTTCCCGACCATGGGGGCCGCCCGGGATCCAGGCTGACGCTGCCGAAGCCGCGCCGCTTCGACAACCAAGCCGCCATTCCTTCCAGCCAGACGCAGAAGCCGCCTGAGCCTTCAACGGCCAGGCTTGGCCGCCGGATTTTTGTTCCAACTAGCCTGGCGGTAGAGCGCGTTTGTTCCAATTAGCCTGGCGGTGTGTTCCAAACAGGTGGCGGCCGACGCGACGCTCTCGAAGGGAAACCACCGAATTTTGTTCCAACTAGCCTGTCGCCATACAGCTCGAATATAAATGCGAACACGTATGTACTTGAGATTGTGAGGTGAATCGCGCTCGCCACATTGCTACTCGCCCGCTACGACCGCGTCAGAGGTGGCGCGCAGGCGCGGACTGCATGCCACCTGCCGCCAAGCTCGGCCGAGAGTCCCTGCGTCAGCGCGAGGACGAAAGACTTGTTCGTGGCATAGGCGGCGTTGAAACTCTCCGGGGCGAAGGCGACGTTGACGATGGCTGCGTTCGAAACGGCGTTGTCCGATGCCCACCACCGAGAGGCGCCGACGGCGAGCAAAATACCCGCCATCTCAGATTGCCCATATGCTCCGAAAATCAAGTAAAGTATGAAGTAACGGGCGAGATAAAAGACGAATAGCGAGGGGCAATGCCTACTGGAATCGTCCTACACCGCTCGCCTCTGCGCTGCTACTGGCGCTCGGTGTAGACTAAGAATTGGCGTGAATTGCTTGAGATCGTTCTTGGCGAACTGCAAATCGACGCCACGATTGCGGCGCTGCCGATGAGAAGGCGCGAGGCGCCCCAAAAATTGATAGTGAATATTGAAGTACTTCAATTATTTCGGCCACGCACACTAAATCATACAGACTGAGTTTTTGCAGTTGCTTCACTGTACTGGGGATTGGCGACACGACACAGGTGCCGATCGGGTTGGCCTCGACCGAGAGCGCACCCGACGTAAAATCGGCGAGCGGCGGACCCGCCTCAATGCCGAAGCGTTTCGTGACGAACCGAAACCGGGATACTTCCAACGGTTCGCCAAGCCCGAGTTGAGTATCAACGAACCGCTCCGGCGTGACGGCGGGCGCGAACGTGATGGAAGCCACGCCGAGACCGTCCTCGAACCCGGTCCGACCGAGGATGAGTGCCTTGCGCGCACCGTAGGATCCGGGCGACCCGGTCTCTTCCAAGATATGGCCTAACGGGTCCGTTACGTGGTCGCCGGCCGTGAAGGCGATTGGGAGATGGCGCTTATGCAGTGCGCTGTCCCCGCCGCCGCCAAGCGCCGCGCCGCCTCCAGAGTTCGGCCAATCTAGGTCGTGCCAGAAATGAGCGACGTAGATGTCCGGAGCGTCGTTTCGACCATAAACGAACAACACAACGAAGCAGGGCAGCGGCGTGTTGGCGAAGCGCAGTGCGTTCGATAGCTTCACCCGGGTACTCGGCCGCCCACCCAAAGCAGGCCCTCGGAAGGTCCGCCCCTGGGTAGACAGGTTTTCAAAACAAGTGACTGCAAGAGGACAGAATCAGAAAGAGTCGGTTGAAATAATTCCAAAATTGTAAACTGAATTTACATCTGACCGGCAGTATGATGTTAATATCTTACTTCAATGGTCAGGGACAATTTCAGGGCAATTTTGTGCGTTCTGAGAGCACTGCTCTACTTCTACAGTGAGGTGGCTGAGTAGGGTCATGTGTCTCAGACGATCCTTGTAGTGCGACGGGGGCAGGGGGGTGTCGCTCACGATGGAAACCACCAACGCGTAGTGGCCGGGGCCGACCTGCCAGAGATGGAGATCGCAGATGCGATCACCGTTGCCTTCGAGTTGCTCGCGAACCTGAGCCTCGATCTCCCGCGCGGGCACGGCATCGAGGAGAACGGCGCCGGCAGACTTGGTGAGATTGAACGACCAGACAGCGATCACACCTGCGCCGATCAGCCCCATCAGCGGGTCGAGCCAGCTCCATCCGTAGAAGGTGCCTCCGAGAAGAGCGATGATCGCCAGCACCGAAGTCAGGGCGTCCGCCAGAACGTGCATGTATGCGGCATGGAAGTTCGTGTCGTCGGAGCCGTGATGGTGGTGCCCGGGGTGGTGATCGTGCCCGTGATGATCGTGATGATCGTCACGGAGCAACCAGACGCTCACGAGATTCACCGCGAGGCCGACGACGGCGATCGGGATGGCTTCGTCGAAGCTGATCGTGACCGGTGTCAGAAGCCGCGCGGTACTCTCAGCGCCGATATAGAGTGCGACCATGCCCAGGATCATCGCGCTGGCGAAGCCGGCCAGTTCGCCGAGCTTGCCCGTTCCGAACGAGAAGCGCTGGTCATGGGCGTGGCGGCGGGCGAAACGATAGGCGAGGCCGGCGATCCCGAGCGCCGCGGCGTGGGTCGACATGTGCCAACCGTCCGCAACGAGGGCCATCGATCCGAAGATCCTACCGCCGACGATCTCCACGAGCATCATCGCGACGGTCAGTCCGACGACGGCCCACATCCGCCGCTCGTTGCGGTCATGGCGCTCGCCCAGGAAGACATGGTCATGGGTCCAGGGCTCGATCGAATGCGAGTGCATGGTCGGATCTCCTCCCTCTCGGGGATGAGCGCGTCCCGATGCTGTGCACGGGGTTCAGGGATGGGATACACGCCCGGCCTCGTCCGGCGGCCGATCGCGCAAGCGCCAACGCGCCGTGTCACGGTAGGCGGACCACAGGTCGTTGTAGAGGTCGCACCGCGCCGCGAGCTCGGACGGCGCGCCGCTGTCGACAACCCGGCCACCGGCCACGACGACGATGTGATCGGCCTGCGCGATCGTCTGCAGGCGATGGGCCACCATGACCACGGTTCGCCCCTGGAAGAGCGCGTGAAGTCCCCCGGTCACGCCGTGCTCGCTCTCCGCATCGAGCGCCGACGTCGCCTCGTCGAGAAGCACGATCTCGGCATCCTTGAGCATGGCGCGGGCGATAGCGACGCGCTGGCGCTCGCCGCCCGACAGGTCCTGCCCACCTTCGCCGAGCCGGGTCGCGTCGCCGTCGGGCAGTTGCGCGATGAGGTCGGCGCAGTGCGCCCGCTCGACGGCGGCCCGGCATTCCCGGTCCGTGGCCTCCGGCCGTGCGAGGCGCAGGTTGCCGATGAGCGTGTCGGCGAACAGGAACACGTCCTGCGGCACCACCGCGAGCCGGGCGAGGTGCCGGTCGAGAGGCAGCGCCCGGATGTCCTGACCACCGATCAGAATGCGGCCCGCCTCGACATCGAAGGCGCGGGCGAGGAGCGCGAGGAGCGTCGACTTGCCGGCCCCGCTCGGGCCGACCAGTGCCGTGACCCGGCCGGCCGGCAGGGCGAGGTCGAAGCCGTCCAAGACCGGGCGGTCCGCACGATAGCCGAACCGGACGCACTCGAAGCGGATCTCGCCGGAACGGGCCGTCTCGGTCCCTTCGGGGAGGGGTGGCCGTGCCAGGATCGCGTGGGCGCGGGCGTGGGCGTCGGTGGCGAGCTTCAACATGAAGCTCTCCCCGACGGAGGCCTCGAAGGGCACCAGCAGGACGAGCAGCAGGACGAGAACGACGGCGAGGTCCGGCGCCTCGATCGCGCCCGCCGCGAACAGGGCCACGGCGACGCCGACGAGGGCCAGGAGAGCGACATCGAGCAGGATGCGCACGCCGCTCACGAGCGGCGCGACGGTGAAGATCGTGCCGCGGTAGAAGGCATGCAGCGCCTCGACCTGACGGCGATACGCGCCCTGCCGGCCCGCGACCTGGCCCATCGCCCGCAGCACCGGCAAGCCGGCGAGGAACTCGATCATCCGCTCGGCGCTCTCGGCGACGAGGCTCGCCTGCGCTCGGGCGAGTTGCGTGAGGACGCGGCCGAGGGCCCGGTGGGCGAGCGCGACGAGACCAACGAGGACGAGGACGGCGACGGGAAGGAGCGGATGTGCGACGGCGAGCGCCGCGATCAGGACGAGGCTCAGCGCGACATGGCCGATCTGGCGACCGAGGGCATATCCGGCCTCCTCCTCGATCCAGCGGAAGCGGTTGGTAACGAGGTCGGAGAGGCTGCCGGCACCGATACGCGACAGGGCGCCGAGGCCGAGGCGGCGCAGATGCGCGAACAGGTCGAGCCGGAACTCGGCGACGGCCCCATAGCCGGCTTCGAAGCCACGGGCGAACCCGAGCGGCATCACGACGAGGCGGGCGAGGAAGGCGCCCGCCGTGAAAAGGATCGCGACCCAGGCCTCCCCGCGCGTCCACGTGCCCGCGGCGAGGCCGCGGACGACCCAGGCCGCCGTCAGCAGCGGCACGGCGGCGAGCGCGGCATCCGTCGCCAGCAGGACGAGCCCGGTCCGGTAGCGCAGCCGCATCCGGGGCTCCATCCGACGGGTCAGGTCGCGCCACCAGGACGCCGGGGGTTCAGCGGGCCGCTTCATGGAGCGCCTCCTCCCCGAGCCCGTCCCCTGCGGCCGGGACCGGGTTCTGCAGAGCCCAGAAGCGGGCGTAACGGCCGCCCCGCGCGAGAAGGGCCGCGTGGTCGCCGCTTTCGACGATGCAGCCCCGTTCGAGCACCACGATGCGGTCGGCATCGACGATCGAGGCGAGGCGGTGGGCGATGACGAGCACCGTCCGACCGCGGGCCAGCGCGCCGAGCGCGCGCTGAATCTCGCGCTCGTTGACCGGGTCGGCCGCCGCGGTCGCCTCGTCGAGGACCAGGATCGGCGCGTTGCGCAAGAGGGTTCGAGCGATGGATAGGCGCTGGCGCTCGCCGCCCGAGAGAGCGGCACCGCCCTGCGCGAGCACCGCCTCGACACCACCCGGCAGCGCCGCGACGAAGGTGTCGGCCCGCGCGAGGGCCAGGGCCTCGGCCAGAGCCGCCGAACCAGCCTCCGGCGCGGCGAGGCGCAGATTCTCGGCGACGGTGCCCGTGAACAGCCAGGGGTGCTGCGGCACTGTGCCGACCAGGGCGTGCAGCGTCTCCGGCGCCATGGCGCGCAGATCGACGCCGCCAACGGTGATCCGGCCGGCATGCGGATCGTGGGCGCGCGTCAGCAGGCCGGCAAGCGTCGTCTTGCCGGCCCCGCTCGCGCCGACCAGCGCCGTGACGGTGCCGGGCTCGAGGGTCAGGTCGATGCCGTCGAGCACCATCCGTTCGCCGCGACGGAAGCCGACGCCTTCGAAACGCACGGTCCGGTCCGTCGGCCGGAGGGGCGCCTCGGCCGGCGGCAGCGGCGCCTCGGCGAGCAGGGTGTCGAGCCGGCCCAACACCTCGCCCTGCTGCGCGAAGCGGAAGGCGAAGTTTGGCAGACGGGTGACGAGTCCGCCGAGGCTCGGCGCGAAGACCAAGAACAGCACGAACTGCCCGACCGGCAGGTCGTCCCGTGCCAGGAGCCAGAGCCCGAGGGGCAGGACGAGGAGCAGGCTCGAACTCACGAAGACCTGAAGCAGCGCGCTCGCGAGCAGAACCCGGCGCGTCCACGCACCGATCACCGCGAGGTAGCGCCGGGTCACGTCGCGGAAGTGCTCCTGCGCCCGATCCCCGTCGTCGAACAGGCGCAGGGTCGGCAGCCCAGCGACGTATTCGGCCGAGCGCGCGGCCATCTCGGCGCTGTGCTCGTCATAGGCGCGGGTGATGTCGGCCGAGCCCCGGGTCATCGCCCGCATGGCCGCGAGGCCGAGCAGGATCGGCAAGGCGGCGGCCAGCGCCATCCGCCAGTCGAGGACGAACAGGGCGACGAGGACGATCAGCGGCGCGGCGAAGTTCGCGGTCGCCTCCGGCACGAGATGGGCGATCCCGTCCTCGATACGCTCGACGTCGTCGAGGATCAGGCGCCTCAGGGCCTCCGGGCCGTAGCGCTCGGACACCGCCATCGGCACGCGGGCGAGGTGCTCGGCGATCGTCAGACGCAGGTCGCGCTGCACGTCGATGGCGATCTTGTGCGAGAGCGCCGTCGAGCCGAGGAACGCGAGCCGTCCCGCCACGACGAGGGCCGCGACGGCGGCGACGATCCAGCCCATCCGGCTCCGGTCGGGCGCAGGCTCCAGCGCTTCGACGATGAGCCACGTCACGCCGAGCTGCCAGGCGAGGCCCAGCAGAGCGGCGAGGAGGCCCAGCGCGATCGAGGCCGCCATCGCCCTGGGCTGCCCGCGCAGG
>NZ_BPRD01000182.1 GCF_022179745.1 Methylorubrum podarium | reverse complement strand
CCCCCACCTCCTGCCTCCTCCCCACAAAGGGGAGGAGCGGAGCGACGGCGGCCGAAGCGATCGGGCGGATGGGGTAGGAGCTGAAAGGCCTCCTACGGCACCACGCGGGTCGAGACCGAGGCGCCCGTCAGGATCGCGGTGACCGAGCTCGGCGCGTGCACCGAGCCCACCACGATGGTGAGCCGGCTCTCGCGGGCGAGCGCGAAGGCGGCGGTGTCCATCACCTTGAGATCGCGGGCGATGGCCTCGTCGTGGGTGATCGAATCGTAGCGGACCGCCTCCGGATCGCGCTTCGGGTCGGCGGAGTAGACGCCGTCCACCTGGGTCGCCTTCAGCACGGCGTCGCAGCGCAGCTCCGCCGCGCGCAGGACCGCGGCGGTGTCGGTGGTGAAGTACGGGTTGCCGGTGCCGCCCGCGAGCACCACCACCTGGCCCTTGTCGAGATGGTGCAGCGCCGGCTGGCGGGCATAGGTCTCGCAGATCGTCGGCATCGAGACCGCCGACATGGTGCGCGCCTGCACGCCCGCGGCGTTGAGCGCCGTCTCGATGGCGAGCGAGTTCATCACGGTCGCCATCATGCCGAGCGAGTCGCCGGTCGCCCGGTCGATCCAGCCCGCCTGCGAGATGCGCGCGCCGCGGATCAGGTTGCCGCCGCCGACGACGAGCGCGATCTGGATCCCGCGGGAGACCGTGGCGGCGATGTCCTCGGCGAGCGCCGCCAGCATCGGCGGATGGAGCCAGTATCCGTCGGGGGCGGCCAGAGCCTCCCCGGACAGCTTCACGAGGACTCGGCGGTAGGGCGTCGTCTCCGGCATCGAATCCTCGTCGGCTCGGGCTGATAGCGCCGCGGCTTCTAACAACACGAGGGCCGAAACGTCGAGGGGCGGCGGCATCGCTGCCGCCGCCCCCCCGCCGGGTGACCTGTGAGGATCGGTGATGATGCGCGCCGCGACCGGCCCTCATCCCGTCCTTTGCCGCGCTCCCTGACGCCGAACCGGCATCCGTTTCGGCGCGGCGCTCCTCAGCGCGACATGCTCGCGACTTCGGCGGCGAAGTCCGGACCCTCGTCCTTCTCGATGCCCTCGCCCAGCGCGTAGCGGATGAAGCCCTTGATCGTGACCTCGCCGCCGGCCTTGCCCGCGGCCTCCTTGAGCACCTGGGTGATGGTCTTGGAGCCGTCGTGGACGAAGGGCTGCTCCAGGAGGGTGACCTCCTTGTAGTAGCTCTTCAGGCCGCTCTCGACGATCTTGGCCATCACGTGGTCCGGCTTGCCGGCGTTCTTCTCGCGCAGGATGTTCGACTCGCGCTCGACCACGGCCGGATCGACGCCGGAGGCATCGAGCGCCACCGGACTCGTCGCGGCGATGTGCATGGCGATCTGGCGGCCCAGGGTCGAGAGGAACTCGACGTCGCCCTCGGATTCCAGCGCGACGAGCACGCCGATCTTGCCCAGCCCCTCGCTGATCTGGCCGTGGACGTAGGACGCGATCACGCCCTTGCCCACTTCGAGCTTGGCGACGCGGCGCAGGGTCATGTTCTCGCCGATGGTGGCGATGAGGTTCGAGAGCTTCTCCTGGACCGTCTCGGACGAGCCGGGGAAGGTCGCGGCCTGGAGGCCTTCGAGGGTGCCGTCGGTGTTCAGCGCGAGCTTGGCGGCCTCGCGGGCGAACGCCTGGAAGCTGTCGTTGCGGGCGACGAAGTCGGTCTCGGAATTCACCTCGACGATCGCGGCGTGCCGGCCGGCGGACTCGGCGGCGACGAGGCCTTCCGCCGCGACGCGGCCGGCCTTCTTGGCGGCCTTGGCGAGACCTTTTTTGCGCAACCAATCGACTGCTGCCTCGAGGTCGCCGTCGGTCTCGTTGAGCGCGCCCTTGCAATCCATCATGCCGGCGCCGGTCTTTTCGCGAAGCTCCTTCACGAGTGCGGCGGTGATGTTGGCCATGGCGATCCTCTTACGGCTGAAGTGCGGGTCTTGAAGTGCAGGTCTTGAAGTGAATGAGCCCGGCGCTCGTTGAAAGCACCGGGCTTTGCAGAAAGATGACGGTCGGGCCGCCGGGCCGAAGATCCCGGCGGCGAGCGTTGCAACTTACGCCGCGGCGGCCTCGACGAAGGCGCGGGACTGCTCGATCCAGCCGTCGCGGGCGATGCGGCCGTTGAGCTTCAGGTCGGCGTCGAGCTTGGCCACGTCGTCGGGCTGCATGGCGGCGATCTGCCAGTAGTGCCACACGCCGGCATCGTTGAGCTTCTGCACGAGCTGCGGGCCGACGCCGTTCAGCTTGGTCAGGTCGTCGGGCGCGCCGCGGGGGGCGGCGAGCTGCTCGAAATGCTCGGTCGACTCGGCGAGCGCCGCGACGTCGGCCGGAGCGATCGCGTCGGAGGCCACCGAGGCCACGACGTCGTCGTTGGCCGGCAGCTCCTCGGCGGTGGGCTCCTCGGAGGCGCCGACATCGATGCCGAGCGCGCCCTGGCCGCGGCCGATGCCCTCGATCGCCGCGCGGGCGATCAGGTCGCAGTACAGCGCGATGGCGCGGCCGGCGTCGTCGTTGGCCGGGACGATGTAGGAGATGCCGTCCGGGTTGCAGTTCGTGTCGACGATGGCGGCGACCGGGATGCCGAGGCGCTGGGCCTCCTTGATCGCGAGCTGCTCCTTGTTGGTGTCGATCACGAACAGGAGGTCGGGCACGCCGCCCATGTCCTTGATGCCGCCGAGCGCCTTCTCGAGCTTCTCCTTCTCGCGGGTCAGCATGAGGCGCTCCTTCTTGGTGAGGCCGACGGCCCCGCCTTCGAGCGTCTCATCGACCTTGCGCAGGCGCTGGATCGAGCCGGAGATGGTCTTCCAGTTGGTCAGCATGCCGCCGAGCCAGCGGGAGTTGACGTAGTACTGGGCCGAGCGCTTGGCGGCCTCGGCGATGGCATCCGCCGCCTGGCGCTTGGTGCCGACGAACAGCACGCGACCGCCGCGGGCGACCGTGTCGCTCACCGCCTGGAGGGCGGCGTGCAGGGCCGGCACCGTCTGGGCGAGGTCGATGATGTGGATGTTGTTACGGGTGCCGAAGATGTAGGGCTGCATCTTCGGGTTCCAGCGGTGCGACTGGTGCCCGAAATGGGCGCCGGCCTCGAGGAGCTGGCGCATAGAGAAATCGACGGCCATGACTTTTGTTCTCTCCGGTTGATACCGCCGCGGAGGAAGCAGCCGGCCGATCGGCCAGCCACCGGAAACGCCTCATTCAGGCATGAGGCCGGCTCCGCGTGTGGGATGGGCGGGGCGTTAGCAGAGACGCAGGCGGATGGCAAGGCAGCGTGGCCGGCAATGATCGGAGCCACGCAACAGCCTGGGCCGCACACCGGCGGGCCGCGAGGCTACCCTCTCGGACACGTTCGGGCTCGATCCCGACTCTCCGGCGGGACTGCTCACCCCGTGGCGGGCGCGGGCGCCTCATACGGTTTCTGGTTGATTACTTCGGTTTCACCATCCGCCGTCATTGCGAGGCGAAGCCGTGGCAATCCAGGGCGTGACTTTTCCGGAGAGGGCGCGCCCTGGATCGCTTCGGCTCCGCCTCGCGATGACGGAACGGGGCACGGCCCGAGGTGATCAGCCAGAAACCGTATCAGGCGGGGGCGGAACCAAGAGCCGTCCCGCCCGAACGGCGATAGCCGGCCCGGCGGCTCACGCCGCCGAAGCCACCGCCGGCGAGATCATCTTCCTCGCCTTCTTGTCCTCGGTCGAGCCGAGGAAGGCCTGGGCCTCCTCCTTGCGCTCGAAAACGTGGGGGGCGACGCCGCGCTTGGTCAAGGCCTCTTCCATCTTCAGGCGCAGGAAGGCGCTCGTCGCGTAGCGGGTCGTCGTCGCGTAGTAGTTCGCCTGGAGATACTGAATCATCCCGGCGTAATCGTCGTAGAGGTTCTCGTTGAGCCGGAACCCGTCGTGGTTGATCACCGCGTTGACCCGCTGGCCGGCCTTGCGGCAGGCCTCGACGATGGTCATGCGCAGCTCGTCCATGTCGCTCTTCACCCGGCAGTACCAGCCCTCCAGGTTGATGAAGAGGATGTTGCGCTCGGCATCCAGGCTGACGCGCGACTTCAGATCCAGGTTGAGCAGGTCCGAGATCAGATCCATCGGCTCGTCGCGGAAGATGCGCGCGTCCATGCTCACCGGATTGCGCACCACGGGGGCGAAATCCATGTGGGCGAGGATGTCGCGCTCGATGTCGATGCCCGGCGCCACCTCGATCAGTTCGAGCCCGTCCTTGGTGAGCTGGAAGACGCAGCGCTCGGTCACGTAGATCACCGGCTGCGAGCGCTCGACCGCGTAGGGGCCGGAGAAGGTGTTCTGCTGGACTTGGCGAACGAACTTCCGGGCCCGGCCTTCCTGGACGATCTTCACCTGCCCGTCCTGGACGGCGATCTCCAGGCCGCCCGCGGTGAAGGTGCCGGCGAAGACGACCGAGCGGGCGTTCTGCGAGATGTTGATGAAGCCGCCGCAGCCGTTGAGCTTGCCCCCGAACTTCGAGGTGTTGACGTTGCCGGCCGCGTCGCACTCGGCCATGCCGAGGCAGGTCATGTCGAGACCGCCGCCGTCGTAGAAGTCGAACATCTGGTTCTGGTCGATGATGCAGTCGGCATTCGTCGCCGCGCCGAAGCTCGACCCCGAGGCCAGGACGCCGCCGACCGCGCCGGCCTCCGTGGTGAGCGTGATGTAGGGGGTGATCTTCTCCTCGTTCGCCACGGAGGAGATGCCCTCGGGCGCGCCGACGCCGAGGTTGACCACGCCGTTGGGCGGCAGTTCGAAGGCGGCGCGCCGGGCGATGATCTTGCGCTCGTTGAGCGCCATCCGCTTGATGCCGGTGACGGGGACGCGGATCTCGCCCGCGAGCGCGGCGTCGTACATCACGCCGTAGTTCATGCGGTGCATCTCGGGCTCGGCGACCACGACGCCGTCGACGAGGATGCCGGGCACCCGCACGTCCTTCGGCAGCAGGTAGCCGTCATCGACGATGCGCTCGACCTGGGCGATGACGATGCCGCCGTTGTTGCGCGCGGCCATGGCCTGGGCGAGGCAGTCGAGGGTCAGCGCCTCCTTCTCGAAGGAGAGGTTGCCCGACGGGTCGGCGGAGGTGGCGCGGATGAAGGCCACGTCGATCTTGGTGGCGGTGTAGAACAGCCACTCCTCGCCATCGACCTCGACGAGCTTGACGATGTCCTCCGTCGTCAGCTCGTTGACCTTGGCGCCGCCGTGGCGCGGATCGACGTAGGTCTTCAGGCCCACCTTCGAGAACAGGCCCGGCTGGCCGGCGGCGCAGGCGCGGTAGAGCTGCGAGATCACGCCCTGGGGCAGGTTGTAGCCGCGGATCCGGTTGGCCTGGGCCGCCTGCGCCACCTTCGGCATGCGCCCGAAATTGGCGGCGATGACCCGCGAGAGCAGCCCGTCATGGTGCAGCCGGCCGGTGCCGAGGCCCTTCGAGTCGCCCGCGCCCGCGGTCATGATCAGGGTGAGGCCGCGGGGCGAGCCGGTCTCGACGAAGCGCTTCTCGAGGGCGGCGTGCAACGCTTCCGGGATGCAGCTCTGGACGAAACCCGTGGTCGTCAGGACATCGTTCTCGCGGATGAGGGCGATCGCCTCCTCGGCCGTGATGACCTTGTTCTTCTTCATAGGTCCCGCCGTCCTCCGCTTGCCTGGCCCGGCCGGGCGGTAGGGTCCGCCTCTCGCCGCTTCCGCCCGGATCATCGTTGCCCGGCCCCGCAGGATCGGACAGATTCCGTCCGCTTAGGGCCGCCTGAATTCTGCATGCACTTATCATTGCAGTGCATCGGTATGCTGTCGCACTGCAATAAACTGCACGTCTCGTCTACGACAATACCCGAAAACCTTGCCGGCGTACGCCTGAAAAACTCTTCGTTCCAGCTTGAGAAAAATTGCAGGCCGCGCGGCAGGGGCTGCCGGAGCCCGCGAAACCGCCGCGCGGAAACGGGACCGGGACATTGCCTTTCGCTCGCCGCGCTTGCCCGTGCCCCGGCGCATGATTACGAGGGCCGCGATGCCCGGATCATCGTCCGGGCCGCCCGACACTCGAAGACCTTTCGGAGATCTCCCATGGGCTTTCTCGCCGACGCCCTCTCGCGGGTGAAGCCGTCCGCGACCATCGCGATGACCCAGAAGGCGCGAGAGCTCAAAGCCTCCGGCGTCGACGTCATCAGCCTCTCGGTCGGCGAGCCGGATTTCGATACGCCCGACCACATCAAGGAGGCGGCGATCGACGCGATCCGCCGCGGCGAGACCAAGTACCCGCCCGTCTCCGGCATCAACCCGCTGCGCGAGGCGATCGTCAAGAAGTTCAAGCGCGAGAACGGGCTCGACTACAAGGTCTCGCAGACCATCGTCGGCACCGGCGGCAAGCACGTCATCTACAACGCGCTGCTGGCCACGCTGAATCCCGGCGACGAGGTGGTGATCCCGCGTCCCTACTGGGTGTCCTACCCGGAGATGGTGATCCTGTGCGGCGGCACCCCGGTCTTCGCCGACACCGACATGGCGCACGATTTCAAGCTCCAACCGGACGAGCTCGAGCGCGTCATCACGGGGAAGACCAAGTGGATCATCCTCAACTCGCCGTCGAACCCCTCGGGCGCCGCCTACACCCGCGACGAGATGAAGAAGATCACCGACGTGCTGATGCGCCATCCGCAGGTCTGGGTGCTCACCGACGACATGTACGAGCACCTGACCTACGGCGACTTCGAGTTCGTCACCCCGGCCCAGGTCGAGCCCGGCCTCTACGAGCGCACGCTCACCATGAACGGCGTCTCGAAAGCCTACGCCATGACCGGCTGGCGCATCGGCTACGCCGCCGGCCCGGAGCCGCTCATCAAGGCGATGGACTTCGTGCAGGGCCAGCAGACCTCCGGCGCCTCCTCGATCTCGCAATGGGCGGCGGTGGCGGCGCTGGACGGCACGCAGGAGCACCTCGCCCGCTTCAAGGCGGCGTTCCAGGAGCGGCGCGACCTCGTGGTCTCGATGCTGAACCAGTCGAACGGCCTCAAGTGCCCGACGCCGGAGGGCGCGTTCTACGTCTACCCGTCCTGCGCCGACCTGATCGGCAAGACCACCGAGACGGGCAAGACCATCGGCTCGGACGAGGATTTCGTCACCGAGCTGCTGCAGGCCGAGGGCGTCGCCGCGGTCCACGGCTCGGCCTTCGGCCTCGGCCCGAACCTGCGCATCTCCTACGCCACCTCCAACAAGACCCTGGAGGAGGCCTGCCGCCGCATCCAGCGCTTCTGCGGCTCGCTGCGGTAAGCGGAAGCGAACCTGACGTCGGAGGAGCGGCGTCACGGCGCGGTTGCCCGCGGCGGCGCGGACCTCTACATCGGCCCTCCCCGCGGCCGATGCGCCTGACGGTTTCGCGAGCCCTCTCGGGCCTGCGTGGCGGCGGGGCCGGCAGTGACGGGGCGGTGCGGACCAGTTCTCTGCGCCGTTCCTGTGACGCTCAGTGGGCCGAGCGGCTGCAGGTGCGTCGGCAGCGCGGGGAACAGGAACCGCGATGTCGGCGCATGGCCCACCCGACTCCCGCACCCCGATCCGCGGCCGAGCCCGGATCGGGGACGGCGGTCCAGGATGCGGGAAACGTTAACGGTCTTTCGCAAGGGAAAACGAACCAGCAGCATGCGATCCCTCGACCTGTTGTCCCAGAGAGGTCGCACCATGTCTCAATCCGGCAGAGCCCGCGTCTCCGCCCGCCAATATCTGCCGGAATCGAAGCTGGAAGACCTCGCCAGCAGCCTGCGGCGCCTCGCCAACCACCGCGGTCTCATCCGCAGCGAGATCGCCAGCCCGATGCTGCTGCGCCTCCTGCCGCCGCCCCGGCGCGCCGAGGAGAAGAAGTACGAGGCCGACCTGCGCCAGCGCATCGCCGACGCCAACCTCGACGGGCCGCGCATCGCCTACCTGACGGCCGATGCCGAGCGGGAGATCGCGATCGCCCATACGCGCCTGTCGGGCTGAGGGGACGGAGACCGGGCGGGCCGCGAGCGGTTCCGGCTCAGACGACCTCGATCCGCCCGTCGAGGCCGATCACGCGGCCCAGACCGCGAACGCGGCTCAGCAGGCGCTCGCCGTTGAGGTCGGCCCAGTCGGCGGGCAGGCGCAGCACCACCCGGCCGTCCTCCACCGCGATCGGCATCCGGGTGAGCGGGCCGGCCATGCCGCACGAAACCGGAAAGGCGACCCGCATCAGCGCGCCGACGAGGCGGGCGCGGTCGAACAGGCGGGGGCCGGCGAGGGTGCGCAGGGTCGGGCTCGCCTTCTCCGGGGCCACGCCCTCGTGGCGGAAATAGCCCGACAGAGCGAGATAGGCCCGGCCCGGATGGTCGATGCCGGCGAAGGCCGCGTTGGCGATGACGTTGAGGCTCTGCTCGCCGCGATAGTCGGGATGGGCCCGCCAGCCGATATCGGAGAGCAGGCAGGCGGCGTGGCGCAGGCGGCGCTCGCCCGCGGTCTCCGGACCGTCGAGGCTGGCGATGAAGTGGTCGGTCCAGCCGCGCAGCTCCTCGCCGTGGCCGGGGGAGCGGGCGCGCTGAAGGTTGAGTTCCTGCGCCGAGACGATCAGCGGGTCGAGGGCCCGGGTCTCGCGGTCGAGCTGCTCGAACAGGAGGCCCTCGCGGACGCCGAAGGCGGAGATGGCGATCTCGCGGGGCCGGCCCAGCCGGATGATCTCTTCGAGCACGACGGCGCCGAAGGCCAGCAGAGGCCGGCGCGCCTCGGAGATGGTCTCGACCTCTTGCAGGGTCGCCGCGTCGGTCGCCTCGACCATTTCGAGGAAACTCAGTTCGTCGGACGGCTCGACCGCGTAGCCGTGCATGACGTGGAGCGGGTATTCGCGGGCGGCCTGGTGCAGGCGGGCGAGCGCCCGCCACGTGCCGCCGACGGCGTAGAAGGTGCGGCCGCGCAGGGTGTCGAGCTGCGGCTCGGCCTTCTTCAGATGCTCGCGGGCGATCTTGCGCGCCTTCTTGAGCGAGCCCTCGGAGAGATCCTGGAGCGCCAGCCCGCCGAGCGGCATGGTCACGCCCTGGCCGACCGTGGTGCCGTTGACGTCGACGAGTTCGAGGGAGCCGCCGCCGAGGTCGCCGACCACGCCGTCGGGCGCGTAGAAGCCCGAGACGACGCCGAGCGCCGACAGCTCCGCCTCGCGCCGGCCGGAGAGGAGCTGGATGTCGTGCCCAAGCGCCTCGCGCGCCGCCTCCAGGAAGGCCGGACCGTTGGCGGCGTCGCGCGCGGCGGCGGTGGCCAGGACGAAGATGCGCGAGACTCGCATCGTGTCGCACAGGACGCGGAAGCGGCGCAGGGCCATGAGCGCCCGCTGCACGGAATCCTCGTTGAGGCGGCCCGTGGAGAAGACGCTGCGGCCGAGGCCGCACAGGACTTTCTCGTTGTAGAGCGGCGTCGAGGCGCGCTGGAGCCCGTCATAGGCGACGAGCCGCACCGAGTTCGAGCCGATATCGATGATCGCGACGGGATCGAACGTCATGCCAGTGATCACCGGAGCCGGGCGTTCGACGGAGTGGGCGAGCGTCAGGTGAGGACGTGTCGGACCCATGCAGCCCCCATGTCAGGGAGGCGCCCCGCGGACGGGACGCTCACGATCGTTCGGGGCCGCGAGGCCGGCACCGCGATCAGGACCGCTGGGCGCGGCGACTGAGGGCCCGCGGGCTCGATTTCTTCGACGACTTGCCGCGCCCGGACAGGCTCGGATTCGTCATGAAGTACTTGTGCGCGTTGAACGGCTCCTCCCCTTCCGCGGGGCTGATCCGCTCGCTCGCGCCCGATGCCAGTACACGCCAGCTCTGCCGGTTGTCGAGCAGGTTGGCCAGCATGATCTGGTCCAGCACCTGCTGATGCACAGTCGGGTTGGTGATCGGCAACAGCGCCTCGACCCGCCGGTCGAGGTTGCGCTGCATCAGGTCGGCTGAGGAGATGTAGACGGTGGCCTTCGGGTGCGGCAGCCCGGCGCCGTTGCCGAAGGCGTAGACGCGCTCGTGCTCGAGGAAGCGCCCGACGATCGACTTCACCCGGATCGTGTCGGACAGGCCGGGGATCCCCGGCCGCAGGCAGCAGATGCCGCGCACGATGCAGTCGATCTGCACGCCCTCCTGGCTCGCGTCGTAGAGCGCGTCGATGATCTGCGGATCGACCAGCGAGTTGCACTTGATCCAGATCGCCGCCGGGCGCCCGGCCTTGGCGTGGGCGATCTCCTCCTCGATGTGCTGGAGCAGGCGCGGCTTCAGCGTCAGCGGCGAGACCGCCATGCGCTCCAGCTCCGCCGGCTCGGCATAGCCGGTGATGAAGTTGAAGATGCGCGACACGTCGCGGGCGATGGCCGGGTCGGCGGTGAAGAAGGAGAGGTCGGTGTAGATCCGCGCGGTGATCGGATGATAGTTGCCGGTGCCGACGTGGCAGTAGGTGACGAGGCGGTCGCCCTCGCGGCGCACCACCATCGACAGCTTGGCGTGCGTCTTCAGCTCGACGAAGCCGAACACCACCTGCGCGCCCGCCTTCTCGAGGTTGCGCGCCCAGCGGATATTGGCCTCCTCGTCGAACCGGGCCTTCAGCTCGACCAGCGCGGTCACCGACTTGCCGGCCTCCGCGGCCTCCGCCAAGGCGGCGACGATCGGCGAGTTGGAGGAGGTGCGGTAGAGCGTCTGCTTGATCGCCACCACGTTCGGGTCGCGGGCGGCCTGCCCGAGGAACTGCACCACCGAGTCGAACGATTCGTAGGGGTGGTGGACGATGAAGTCCTTCTGCCGGATCGCGGCGAAGACGTCGCCGCCCGATTCGCGGATCCGCTCGGGGAAGCGCGGATTGTAGGGCTTGAACTTGAGGTCGGGCCGGTCGATCCCGACGATCTGCGACAGTTCGTTGAGCGCCAGCATCCCCTCGACCACGAAGATGGAATCGGGGGCGATCTCCAGCTCGTCGGCGACGAAGGCGCGCAGATCCTCGGTCATGCCCGCCTCGATCTCCAGGCGGATGACGACGCCGCGGCGGCGGCGCTTGATCGCCGATTCGAAGTGCAGGACGAGATCCTCCGCCTCCTCCTCGATCTCGAGATCGGAATCGCGCACGACGCGGAAGGCGCCCTGCCCTTTCAGCGAGTAGCCGGGGAAGAGCCGGCTCGCGTATTTCGCGATCACCTGCTCGATGGCGACGAAGCGGGCGGTGCCGTCGCCAGCGACGTCCGGCAGGCGCACGAAGCGGTCGAGCAGGGACGGCAGGCGGATCAGCGCGCGCAAGGTCCGCCCGTCGCGGGGGCGCACCATCATCAGCGCGACGGTGAAGCCGAGATTGGGGATGAACGGGAAGGGATGCGCCGGGTCGATGGCGAGCGGCGTCAGCACCGGGAAGATGTAGGACAGGAAGTAGTCGTCGAGCCAGGCGAGGTGCTCGTCCGACAGTTCGGCCGGGTCGGCGAGGTGGATGCCGCTGGCGTTCAGCTCCTCCCGCAGCGCCCGCCAGCGCTCCTGCTGGTCGAGGGCCAGCCGCGAGACCTCGCTGCCGATGCGCGACAGCTGCTCCGCCGGGGTCAGGCCGTCCTGCGAGGGCACGACGAGGCCGGCGCGGACCTGATCGTGCAGGCCGGCGACGCGCACCATGAAGAACTCGTCGAGGTTGTTGGCCGAGATCGAGAGAAAGCGCAGCTGCTCCAGCAGCGGATGGTTCGGGTTGGCGGATTCCTCCAGCACCCGGCGGTTGAACTGGAGCCAGGACAGCTCGCGGTTCACGAAGCGCTCGGGCGAGTGCCGCAGGGAGCGTCCGGCCTCAAGCACCGGCTCGCGGGCGGCCTCCGCCGGATCGCTCTCGCTGGCGGCGTCGGGCTCGGTCGGCTTCTCGGCGGCCTTCTCCGCGGCGAGGATGCGGGCGGCGCGGGCGGTGCGGGCGCGGGCGGATTCGCTGCGCACGCCCCGCTCGGTGGCGAGACTGGTCTCCTCGGCCTCGGTCGTCTCCGTGTCCCGGCCGACCACATCCGATTCCACTTCCGACAACGCGCTGGCTCCCTTCGATTTCGGTCCGGCTCCCTAGCACGGGGCCTGCCGCCCAATTTGACAGTTCCGTGACACCGCCGCGAACCGGCCGAGCGAAGCGTCACCCCGCATTTTGGCGCTATGGCAGCCGAAAAGGAAAGGGTCCTAGTGACAGGTGTCAGCCGTCGCCTTACATTCGAGGACAAGCATTATCTCAGCTTCCACCTTGGGGAGGCGCATATGCGTTCATCACGCAACACTTTTGGGACCTTTCTCAACACATTCAATAATCTTGAGAAGGAAAGCAACCGCTCGATCGATCAGCAGGTCAGCACGGACGTTCTCATGCACGTCGTCAAAGACATTGCTGCCAGCGGTGACAAGAAGCCGGTCGCGGACATCGTGAAATCTCTCGACTTCGATGGCAGCCGCATTTTCTCCGCGGTCGTCGAGGGCAAGCAGAAAGGCCTTTTTGAAGTAACGGACAATCATGGAGAATCGCTGGCGACGCTGACTCCTCTGGGCCGAGCCTTCTCACGGTAGCGTCCTGATCGCGACACGCATCGGCGTGCATCATTTTACGCGATCGATCCTATGAGCGAGCCGAAGGGAAGGGGACGGTCGCCACGGTGATCGCTCGGGCTCCTGAGATTTCGTCCGGGTCTCGGCTTCTGGATTCAATCGGCCCGTTGGCGGACCATCACGGCTCCCGCGTTCAAGACCGAACCGCGCCGTTTCAATCGAAATCTGCAAATTGCCCTGTAATCAACTCAAAGTCGTGCTAGACTCCCGCGAGCGCGAGGGATGCCGCGGGACAAGATCGCATGACAACGATGCCCTTCATCCTTGTCTTCATATTCGGGGTCCTCGTCGGGATCGCCGAACTCGTCTCCCGGCACAGCGACTATCGTTTCCGCGCACTCGCGACGGCACCGAGCCTCGGATATCTATTCCTGAACGGGCTTCTATCGGTGTTCGCGCTTATCGTGATCGACTACCTCCGCCCGCAATGGCTTGGTTACACCTTCGACGCCGGCGGAGCATTGATCAAGCAGCCTGAAACGATCTGGCTGGTCCTCACGGCAGGCTTCGGCGCCGCGGCATTCTTTCGATCCTCGCTGTTCAAGATCAAGACGCAGGACGGCGAGATCTCGGTCGGACCTGCCATCATCATCGACATCCTCCTCGATGTCATCGACGAGGCGGTCGATCGCGTCATCGGCAACAGGCGCCTGAAGGACATGACCGAGGTCATGCAGAACGTCGACTTCGTCAAGGCATCGAAATCGCTGCCGACGCTGTGCTTCGCAAGTCTGCGACGGCTCTCGCCGGAGGTCCAGCGGCAGTTCGCGCTTCAGCTCAAGGAACTCGTCGACGACCCGAACATGAACGGCAAGGTCCGTGCGCTGAGTCTGGGATTGGCCATCATGAATCTTACCGGCAAGGCGATCTTGCTGGAGGCCGTCCATCAACTCGGTGACGACATCAGGGCCTGAACCTCCCTATTCCTCGTCATCGATCTCTGCCGCCGAGCGATTCGGGTTCTGCTCCATCCGATCGAGGACGGCCAGCGCCAGCGGCCGGGTGATGCGCCGCCGACGGCCCAGCGCGTCGCGGTCGAGTTCGGCCACGACCTCGCGGACGCGGGCGAGCGAGCGGTCGATGCGCAGCGCCAGGGCATCGACCACCGAGGTGTCGATGCCGAGCTGTCGGTCGGCGAACAGCTTGACGATGACCGCCTTCAGGAGCGCGTCGTCCGGCGGGCCGATCTCGGCGCCGGGCGCGAGCCGCAGCCGCGAGCGCAGGTCGGCGACCTTGAGGCCGAAGCCGTCCACCGGGCCGCAGGCGGTGAGCAGCACGGGAAAGCGCCGCTCGCGGGCGAGGTTCAGTAGGTGGAACAGGGCCGCCTCGTCGCGGCCGGCCTCCCGGTCCACGTCCTCGATCACGAGGGCGCCGTTGGAGACGAGGTGGGAGACGTTGCTCCCGGAGACCTCGGCGGCGGAGACCGTCCAGGCCTGCGCCCGCGTCGCCCAGATCGAGGCGAGATGGCTCTTGCCGCTGCCGGGCGGGCCGCGGAGCAGCAGCACGGTGTCGGGCCAATCGGGCCACGCCTCGATCAGGGCGTAGGCCTCCTCGTTCGAGGGGCTGACCAGAAAATCCTCCGCGCCGTAGCGCGGGTCGAGCGGCAGGTCGAAGGCGAGCTGCTTCGGGGGGGCGTTGTCGCGCATGGTGACCACCATACACCGCCTCGCGCGATCAATCGCGGGCGGGCAGCGAGGGGCTCCCGGAATCCCCGATCAGCACGGGTCCGTCGCCCCGGTAGAGCTTGCTCTCGAGATAGCGCTCGATGCCGAAGCGGACGACGACGCCGATGGAGGCGGCGACCGGCACGGCCAGCAGCAGCCCGAGGAAGCCGAACAGCGAGCCGAAGGCCAAGAGCGCGAACATCAGCCAGACCGGGTGGAGGCCGACGGAGTCGCCCACCAGCTTGGGCGAGATCACGTTGCCCTCCAGGAACTGCCCGACGAGGAACACGCCGACGGTGAGGCCGATATGGAGCCAGTCGCCCGATGGCCACCACTGCACCAGGGCGACGCCGACGGAGAGCATGAAGCCGGTGAGCGTGCCGACATAGGGGATGAAGGTGAGAAAGCCCGAGATCATCCCGATCAACACGCCGAAGTTCAGCCCGACCAGGAACAGGCCGACCGCGTAGAACGAGCCGAGGATCAGGCAGACGAGGCTCTGCCCGCGCACGAAGCCGGTCACCGCCCCGTCGATCTCGCCCGCGAGCCGCCGCGCGGTCGGGCGGTGGCGCGGGGGCACCCAGCCGTCGAGGGTGGCGATCATCCGGTCCCAATCGTGCAGCACGTAGAAGGCGACGACCGGCGTGACGACGAGCAGGGAAGCGATGGAGACCAGCGCCTGGCTCCCGGTCCAGAGCGACTTGAGGAAAGCCAGGAACCACGCCCCGCCCTGCCCCACCAGGGTGCCGACGGAGGATTGCAGCTCGCTGACGACTTCCGAGCCGCCGACACGCTGGAGGAGCGGGCCGGCCCGCTCCACGAGGATGCCCTGCAGCCGCCCGACCATGGTCGGCAGGGCGTTGACGAGGGAGGCGACCTGCCCGGCGGCGAGCGGCACGACGATGATGAGCACCACCACGAGCCCGACGACGAAGCCCGCCAGGATCAGCAGGGTCGCGGCGAGCCGGCCGAGGCCGAGCCGCTCCAGCCGGTCGGCCAGCGGATCGAGCAGGTAGGCGAGCGCCAGACCCGCCACGAAGGGCAGCATCACCTCGCGCAGCTCGTAGAGCAGGAAGACGAGGACCGCGAGAATCGACAGCCCGATGATTGCTCTGCTGCGCATCGAGGCGTCTTCCCCTTCCGAGTCCGTCCGGCGGGGAGAGTGGGAAGCGTGGCACGCCCGGTCAAGGCGGACCTTGCCGCGGGCGGCGGAAGGGCGTTCGATGAAAGCCCGCCTTCGACGGAGACCCGACGCCATGGACACAGAGGACACCGACCGGATCGACGCCGCGGTTCTGGCCCTGCTTCGCCTCACGCTCCACGACGGCGACCGCGCCTGGAAGGAGCATTCCTGGGACGTGCTGGGCCGCCTTCACGCCCAGGGCCTGATCTTCGACCCCGTCAACAAGGCGCGGTCGGTGCAGTTGACGCCGGAGGGGCTGGAGCGCTCGGCCACCCTGTTCGAGGCGCTTTTCGGCCGCGGCGCGGCTTGAAGCTGTGCCCGAACGCGCCGCCTGCGCCCGGACCAGTGGCCAACCGCGCCGCGATGTGGCAGCGGGTTTCCGCATGATCGGCGAAACCACCACAGACCGGACCACGGGGCGGCGATGACGGCGCAGGACGGAAACGGACTCACCTACGCGCAGGCCGGCGTCGATATCGACGCGGGCAACGCGCTCGTCGAGACGATCAAGCCGCTGGTGCGCGCCACCCGCAGGCCGGGCGCCGACGCCGAGATCGGCGGCTTCGGCGGGTTGTTCGATCTCAAGGCGGCCGGCTTCAAGGATGCGATCCTGGTCGCCGCCAACGACGGCGTCGGCACCAAGGTGAAGATCGCCATCGAGACCGGGCGCCACCACACGATCGGCATCGATCTCGTGGCGATGTGCGTCAACGACATCATCGTGCAGGGCGCGGAACCCCTGTTCTTCCTCGACTACTACGCCACCGGCAAGCTCGTGCCCGGCGTCGGCGCCGACATCGTGCGCGGCATCGCCGAAGGGTGCCGGCAGGCGGGCTGCGCGCTGATCGGCGGCGAGACCGCCGAGATGCCGGGCCTCTACGACGGCGCCGACTACGACCTCGCCGGCTTCTCGGTGGGCGCGGCCGAGCGCGGCACGCTGCTGCCGCGCCCCGGCATCCTGCCCGGCGACGTGGTGCTCGGCCTGCCCTCCTCGGGCGTCCACTCGAACGGCTTCTCGCTGGTGCGGCGGATCGTGGCCAAGACCGGGCTCGGCTACGACGCCGACGCGCCCTTCGCCCCCGGCCGCAGCCTCGGCGAGGCGCTGCTGGAGCCGACCCGGATCTACGTGAAGCCGCTGCTCGCCGCCCTGAAGCGGGCCGGCGGCATCAAGGCGCTCGCCCACATCACCGGCGGCGGCTTCCCCGACAACCTCCCTCGCGTCCTGCCCGACGGCGTCGGCATCGCGATCGACCTCTCCGCGGTTCCCGTACCGCCGGTCTTCGGCTGGCTCGCGCGCGAGGGCGGCGTCGCGGAGGCGGAGATGCTGCGCACCTTCAACTGCGGCATCGGCATGGTGGTGGTCGCCGCCGCCGACGCGGCGGATGCCGTGGCGGACGCGCTGACCGAGGCCGGCGAGGCCCCGGTCCGGCTCGGGCGCATCACCGAGCGCGGGGCGGAGGCCGTGACGTTCGAGGGGCGGCTGGCGTTGTGAGCGCGCGGCCCGAAAAGAAACGCGTCGCGATCCTGATCTCGGGGCGCGGCTCGAACATGGTCTCGCTGATCGAGGCGGCGCGCGCGTCCGATTATCCGGCCGAGATCGTGCTCGTGCTCTCGAACCGCCCGGACGCCGCCGGCCTCGCCCGGGCGCGGGAGGCCGGCATCCCGGCCCGCGCCATCGACCATAAGGCGTTCCCGGACCGGGCGGCCTTCGACGCCGCGCTCCAGGCGGAGCTGGACGCCGCCGGGATCGAGCTGATCGTGCTCGCCGGCTTCATGCGCATCCTCACCGACGCCTTCGTGGAAGCCTGGGCGGGGCGGATGATCAACATCCACCCCTCGCTGCTGCCGCTGTTCAAGGGCACGCACACCCACGAGCGGGCGCTGGACGCGGGCATGCGCCTGCACGGCTGCACCGTGCACTACGTCGTGCCGGAGCTCGATGCCGGGCCGATCGTGGCCCAGGCCGCCGTGCCGGTTCTGCCCGGCGACGACGCCGACACGCTGAGCGCCCGGGTGATCGTGCAGGAGCACCGGCTCTACCCGGCGGCGCTCGCCCTGGTCGCCGGCGGCGACGCCGTGCTGGAGGGGGGCCGGGTGCGCTTCACCGCGCGGGCGCGCGACGCGGGGGCCGCGATCCTGTCGCTCTGAGCCCTGATTTCACGCACTGCTCCCCATCCACCACCTCATCCTGAGGTGCCCGCGGCAGCGGGCCTCGAAGGATCCTCCCGTTCCCGCGCGATCCCTGGAAGATCCTTCGAGGGCGACGCTGCGCGCCGCCACCTCAGGATGAGGGTGAGGGTTGGAGAAGAGTGGCGGAGCAAACGCTCCAAGAGATCAGAAAAAGATCGGACGCGCGCTCGCGGAGTGCTCGACCAGCACCGCGCCGGTTGCCGGATCGACCTCCTTCAGCACCGCGTCGTAGCCCCAGAGGTCGGCGAGGTGCTGCAGCACCCGGCGCGCATCCTCCCGCTGCAGGGTGATGCGGTTGAGCGCCTTGTGGTGGAGGATGAGCCGGCGGTCGCCCTCCAGATCGACGTCCACCACCTCGATATCGGGGTCGAGCCACGCCACGTCGTATTGCCGGGCGAACGAGCGGCGCATCTTGCGGTAGCCGCGCTCGTCGTGGATCGCCTCGACCCGCATCTCCGGCTCGTCGGGATCGTCCACCACGTGGAACAGGCGCATGTCGCGCATGAGCTTCGGGCTCAGGAACTGCGCGATGAAGCTCTCGTCGCGATAATTCTCCCAGCAATCGCGCAGGACCGCCATGGCGTCGCCGGTGCCGGCGATGTCGGGGAACCAGTCGCGGTCCTCCTGGGTCGGCTGCTCCACGATGCGGGCGATGTCCTGCATCATGGCGAAGCCCAGGGCGTAGGGGTTGTGGCCGCCGAAGGAGCGGTCGTCGAAGTTCGGCTGGCGGATGACGTTGGTGTGCGAGGTGAGGAACTCGAGATAGGCCGCCTCGCTGAGCTGCCCCTTCTGCGAGAGCGCGTTCATGATCCGGTAGTGGCAGTAGGTGGCGCAGCCCTCGTTCATCACCTTGGTCTGGCGCTGCGGGTAGAAGTACTGCGCGACAAGACGGACAATCCGAAGAATCTCGCGCTGCCAGGGCCGCAGGCGCGGGGCCACCTTCTCGAGGAAGTAGAGGATGTTCTCCTGGGGCAGTTCCAGGAGGGCGCGCCGCCGCTCCAGCGCCGGGTCGCCCTTCTGGCCGCCGGCCTTGGCCGGCAGGGTGCGCCAGAGGTCGTTGTAGATCTGCTCGCCGTGCTCCTCGCGCTCGCGCTCCCGGCGCTGTTCGGACGCCAGGTCCGGCCGCTTCTTGCGGGGGTAGCGGTGGACGCCCTGGCTCATCAGGGCGTGGGCGGCATCGAGGACGTGCTCCACCGCCTGATGCCCGTAGCGCTCCTCGCAGCGGGCGATGTAGCCCTTGGCGAAGTCGAGATAGTCGAGGATGCCCTCCGCGTCGGTCCACTGGCGGAACAGATAGTTGTTCTTGAAGAAGTGGTTATGGCCGAAGGCGGCGTGGGCGATCACCAGCGTCTGCATCGTCGCCGTGTTCTCCTCCATGACGTAGGAGATGCACGGATCGGAGTTGATGACGATCTCGTAGGCGAGCCCCATCAGGCCGCGGCGGTAGCTCGCCTCGTGCTGGGCGAAGTGCTTGCCGAAGGACCAGTGCTTGTAGAACAGCGGCATGCCGATCGAGGCATAGGCGTCGAGCATCTGCTCGGCGGTGATGATCTCGATCTGGTTCGGGTACCACGACAGGCCGAGTTCCGGCCCGGCGACCGCCTCGCAGGCGTCGTGGATGCGCCGGATCGTCTCGAAATCCCAGTCGTTGCCGGAAAACAGCAACTCGCCCGGCTTCGGGGCGGTGGACTTCGTGCGGCTCAGGCTCGCGACCATGCGAGAATCCTTCTCGACGCTGTCTCCCCTCCCCCCTGCGGGGAGGGGAAAGCTTCTCACGCCTCCGCCTTCGCGTTCTTGCGGCCGAACAGCTCGCGGAACACGGGGTAGATGTCGCGGCGGTGGTTCACCTTGCGCATGGCGAGCGGCTCGCCGGCCTTGGCCAGCGCCTCGTAGGTCCGCCACAGGGTGGTGCGGTGCTCGACGAAGCCGGCGCGGGGGCCGTTCTCGTCGCCGACTTCGAGATAGGCGAAGTGCTGGCAGGCGGGCAGGATGTGGCTGCGCAGGAGCTCCGTGGAGGTCGGCCCGTCGGAGGAGACGTTGTCGCCGTCCGACGCCTGCGCCGCGTAGATGTTCCAGTCGTCCGGCGAGTAGCGCTCGTTGACGACGCGCTTCATCTCGACCAGCGCCGAGGAGACCAGCGTGCCGCCGGTCTCGCGGGATCCGAAGAAGGTCTCCTCGTCCACCTCCGTCGCCTTGTCGGTGTGGCGGATGAAGACGATCTCGACGTGCTTGTAGCGGCGCGTCAGGAAGATGTGCAGCAGGATGTAGAAGCGCTTGGCCAGGTCCTTCATGTGCTCGGTCATCGAGCCCGAGACGTCCATCAGGCAGAACATCACGGCCTGGGCGATCGGCTTCGGATAGGGCTCGAAGCGGCGGAAGCGCAGGTCGATCGGATCGACGTAGGGGATGCGCTTGGAGCGCTCGCGCAGCTCCAGCAGCTTGAGCGTCAGGTCGGGCAGGCGCGGGTCGTTGGCGGCCTCGGCCTCGGCGATCTCCGCCTCCAGCGCGGCGACCTCCTCCAGCTTCGGCCGCTTGAGGGCGATGCGCCGGGACATCGAGTTGCGCAGCGTCCGCGAGAGCGCGAGGTTCGCCGGCGAACCCGAGACGGTGTAGCCGGCCCGGCGCAGGCCCTCCGTCTCCACCACGGCGAGACGGCGCTTGGCGAGGTCGGGCAGTTCGAGGTCTTCGAGGAAAAGGTCGAGGAACTCTTCCCGCGTCAGGACGAAGTGGAAGGCGTCCTCGCTGTTCTCCGAGCCCTCGCCGCCCTCGCCCGCGCCGCCGCCGCCCCCGCCGCCCGGCGGGCGCTCGATGCGGTCGCCCTCCACGTAGGTCTTGTTGCCGGGCAGGATGTAGTCCTGATGCCCCGTGCCCGGCTGGCGGGAGAAGCGCGGCTCGCGCACCCCGTCGCCCGGCACGGAGATGCGCCCGTCCTTGCCGAGATCCTTGATGTCCTTCTCGCGGGCGGATTCCCGAACCGCGCGCTGCGCGACGTCCTTGACCCGGCGCAGGAAGCGCTGGCGGTTCGGGAGGCTCTTCCCACCTGGATTGAGCCGACGGTCGACGATGTGCATCCGGAGTCGCTCAGCGCCTTAAGTCTCACGTCCCGTTGTGCGGGACAAAGGTGCGAAAGTGCGGCGGATGCCTGGGGAAAACGCTCCCCTCAACCCGCCTGCTTCACGCGCATGTACCATTCCACGAGTCGCCGGACCTGCCGCTCGGTGTAGCCCCGGTCGGTCATGCGATCGACGAACTCGCCGTGCTTCTTCTCGGTCTCGCTGTCCTTCTTGGAACCAAAGGAGATCACGGGAAGCAGTTCCTCGACCTGGGAGAACATGCGCCGCTCGATCACCTCGCGGAGTTTCTCGTAGGACGTCCAAGAGGGGTTGCGCCCGCCGTGCTGCGCCCTGGAGCGCAGGGCGAACTTGACGACCTCGTTGCGGAAATCCTTCGGATTGGCGATGCCTGCCGGCTTCTCGATCTTGGTCAGCTCCTGGTTCAGGAGCTCGCGGTTGAGGAGCTGGCCGGTCTCGGCGTCCTTGAAGTCCTGATCCTCGATCCAGGCGTCGGCGTAGTCGATGTAGCGGTCGAACAGGTTCTGGCCGTAATCGTGGTAGGATTCGAGGTAGGCCTTCTGGATCTCGTGGCCGATGAACTCGGCGTAGCGCGGGGCGAGTTCGGTCTTGATGAACTCGATGTAGCGCTTCTCGGTTTCCGGCGGCAGCTGCTCGCGCCGGATCGCCTGTTCCAGCACGTACATCAGGTGGACCGGGTCGGCCGAGACCTCCGTCGTGTCGTGGTTGAAGGTCGCGGCCAGCACCTTGAAGGCGAAGCGGGTCGAGATCCCGTCCATGCCCTCGTCGACGCCGGCGGTGTCCTTGTACTCCTGCATCGAGCGGGCGCGGGGATCGACTTCGCGAAGGCTCTCGCCGTCGTAGACCCGCATCTTCGAGAACAGGTTGGAGTTGGCGTGCTCGCGCAAGCGGGAGAGCACCGAGAAGCGGGCCAGCATCTCCAGCGTGCCCGGGGCGCAGGCGGCGGTCGACAGCTCCGAGCCCGAGATCAGCTTCTCATAGATGCGCTGCTCCTCCGTGACCCGGAGGCAGTAGGGCACCTTGATGACGTAGATGCGGTCGATGAAGGCTTCGTTGTTCTTGTTGGTCTTGAACGACTGCCATTCGGCCTCGTTCGAGTGCGCCAGGATCACGCCGGTGAAGGGAATCGCGCCGATATTCTCGGTGCCGACATAGTTGCCCTCCTGCGTCGCGGTGAGCAGGGGGTGCAGCATCTTGATCGGCGCCTTGAACATCTCGACGAATTCGAGAACGCCCTGGTTCGCCCGGTTCAGGCCGCCCGAGTAGGAATAGGCGTCCGGATCGGCCTGGGAGAGGGTCTCGAGCCGGCGGATATCGACCTTGCCGACCAGCGAGGAGATGTCCTGGTTGTTCTCGTCGCCCGGCTCGGTCTTGGCGATGGCGATCTGGCGCAGCCGCGAGGGCCGCACCTTGATCACCTTGAAGCGCGAGATGTCGCCGTCGAACTCGTCGAGGCGCTTCAGAGCCCAGGGGCTCATCAGGCCGGTGAGGCGGCGGCGCGGGATGCCGAAGCGCTCCTCGATCTCCCGGCCCATCGCCTCGGGGTCGAACAGGCCGAGCGGGCTCTCGAAGACCGGCGAGATCTCGTCGCCCGCCTTCAGCACGTAGATCGGGTGGACCTCCATCAGCGCCTTGAGGCGCTCGGCGAGCGACGACTTGCCGCCACCGACGGGGCCGAGCAGGTAGAGGATCTGCTTGCGCTCCTCCAACCCTTGGGCGGCGTGGCGGAAGAACGAGACGATCCGCTCGATCGTCTCCTCCATGCCGTAGAACTCGGCAAACGCCGGGTAGACCCGGATCGTCCGGTTCATGAAGACGCGGCCGAGGCGGGCGTCGCGCGCGGTGTCCACCATCTCGGGCTGACCGATCGCATCGAGGATGCGCTCGGCGGCGGAGGCGTACATCAGCGGATTGTCGCGGCACGCCTCAAGGTACTCGGAGAGGGTCATCTCCGTGTCGCGGCGCGCTTCATAGCCGCGAGCGAAGCTCTGGAACAGGTCGTTCGTCGAGTGCAGCGGCATTCGAACACCCCCTTCAGGCTGATGACAGCTTCATCCTGTCTCGGGTCGAACGCAACCGACATTGCGGGTTTTGTCGCACCGCCCACAGGCTGGCCGTCCGGCGTGTGAAACGGGACACACTCAAAGTTGGCCGGGATTTAGCGCGAGCTTAACCGGCTTCGGGTATGAGGCGGCCGCCCCCGGCCCGCCGGCCGGAGGCTTCCAAGATCGACGAAAATTGCTGCATCGCAGCGCGGCGGCGTGCCGGGCCGTCCTCCCGATCAGAGATCCGTGCCGCTCTTCTTCTCGTCCTTGGGCTTGTCGCCCTTGTCGACGGTGATGCGGATGTCGCGCTTCTCGACCTCGCCGTCGGAATTCTTGATCTCGACCACGACCCCGTCGGAGCCGGTATAGCCGCCGTTGGGCTGGTAGAAGATCGCCTGGACCTCGGCATCCTTGTTCGGGCAGCGGTACTTGGCGGGGGTCTTCAGCTTGCCGGCCTTGGTGATGAGCGAGCCGGAGGTCGGCGGCGTCACCACCTTGATCTCGGGCATCGGGCCGAGCGAGCAATCCTTCTTGAGGTTCGGCACGATGACGAGGCGGGCCTGCTTGCCGGCGGGGACGGTCTCGCTCTTGGTGACGGTGGTCTGCGCGAGGGCCGGTCCGGCGAGGCAGAGCCAGGAGGCTGCGACGGCGGTGGCGAGGGCGGCGGGCAGGACCGCAATCGGTTTCGCGGCAGAGGTCGGCAGATCCATCGGCGTTTCCTTGAGCGTCATCGCGCGACCCGCCGCGGGCGGCCAGACGATCCGGCCTCGGCGCCGCAGGGCGCAAACGAGGATGTGGGGAGATCGAAGGTCCGCGTCGAGGCTTGCCGCGTCGAATCTTGCCGCTTCGAATCCTGCCGGACGCGGCGCGCGCTCAGTGCTGCAGCGCAGCGGCCACCGTCCCGGCCACGCGGGCGATCTGCGCCTCGTCGAGATGGCCCGCCAGCGCCTGGGTCAGCGCCTTCTCGACGCGCTCGCGCTCGCCGAGATCGGCGAAGGGCGCGGGCGGGATGTCCCCGTCGGCGAGGTCGCAGACGCGGCGGATGGTGTCGGCGGCCTTGAGCAGGGTCTCCCGGTCGGCCGGTCCCATATCCCAGAGCGGCGCCCGCAGCCGGCTGATGACCCGCCGCGCGTCGCGGTACTCCCGATCGACCGTGGTCGAGGCCTCGATCTGGCTGACGAGGAACATCAATTCCAGAACCTCGTTGGCGGCTTCCGGGCAAGCGCGCACGATCCGCATGACGCGGGCGATGAGTTCCTGGGTCGGAGACATCCGGGGGCGAGGGGCAGCCATGGCGCCTCAACGCCGATCCGCCGGTAAAGTTCAGCTCACATCGGCGCGCGCTACCGCCGCAGCCAGCGGAAATCCGCAAGGCCAGTCAATGCCTTGCGCACAAGCGAGTTGCGACCGGCCTCAGGCAGCCTCGTTGTTCGCCTCGTGATCCGCCTCATCGAGGCCCGCGAGCAGGGCGCGGCAGGCGCGCAATTCGGCGAGCGCCCCCTCCAGGGCCCGGCGATCCGCCGCGGCGGCCTCGACGCTCTCCTCGTCCCGGTCGGCCCCGGTCGGCGCGCCGACCTCCACCTCGCCGCGGCCGAGCGCCTGGACGAAGCGCACGCCGTTCTCCTTGAGGACGCGCTGCGCCCCGCGGATCGTGTAGCCCTGCCCGTGCAGCAGCCGGCGCACGCCCTTGAGCAGATCGACGTCGTCGGGCCGGTAATAGCGCCGGCCGCCCGCCCGCTTCATCGGCTTGATCTGGCTGAACCGGCTCTCCCAGAAGCGCAGGACGTGCTGAGGCACCCCGAGTTCCTCGGACACTTCCGTGATGGTGCGGAAGGCGCCGGGGCTCTTCTCGCCGCGCTCCTCATCGGCGGGTGATTCGAGGGTCGGGGATTCCAGCGGCAGTCCCATCGCTCGTCCCATCGGCTGTCCCATGGCAGCGCCTCAAACCGATCTGTGCCGGAGCGGACCGGGACGGCCCGGCCGGATCACTCGTCCTCGTCCGCGTCGAGCCCGTTGACGTGGCCGCCGTTGATGCGCGCCTTGAGCACGTTCGACGGCTTGAACACCATGACCTGCCGCGGCTCGATCTCGACCTCGACACCGGTCTTCGGATTGCGGCCGATGCGCTTGCCCTTCGAGCGCACGACGAAGGAGCCGAACGAGGACAGCTTCACCGTCTCGCCCGCGGACAGGCAGTTGCAGATCTCGCCGAGCACGGTCTCGACCAGGGCGGCCGATTCGGCCCGCGACAGGCCGACCTGCTGGTAAACGGCCTCGCTCAAATCGGCGCGTGTGACCGTCTTGCCTGCCATGCGCTCCCCCTTCGGCCGAGTTTTTGGCATCCGCGCCGCTGCTTCAGGACGCACGGACCCCGTCTCCGCTCACATGCCGGGCGAGGCCCCGAAACAGGATCCCGCCGTGTATCTCTATGATCGAACACGCTAATCGGCAGAGGGACGACGGTCAACAGAACCTTGCGGTTGACAGAATATCGGAGCCGGCCGCGAAGGCCGCTTCGGCCTACCAGCGGATCAGCGCGGCGCCCCAGGTGAAGCCGCCGCCGATCGCCTCGATCATCACGAGATCGCCCTCGCGGATGCGCCCGTCGCGGCGGGCGGCGTCGAGCGCCAGGGGGATCGAGGCGGCCGAGGTGTTGCCGTGGCGATCGACGGTGAGCACCACCTTCTCCCGGGCGATGCCGAGCTTGTCGGCGGACGCCTCGATGATCCGGCGGTTGGCCTGATGCGGCACGAACCACGCGAGGTCGTCGGCGGTGGTGCCCGAGGCGCGGAACGCCTCCTCGATCACGTCGGTCACCGAGCCGACGGCGAAGCGGAACACCTCGCGGCCCTCCATGCGCAGCTTGCCGGTGGTGCCGGTCGAGCCGGGGCCGCCATCGACGTAGAGCTTGGCGCGGTGGCGCCCGTCCGAGCGCAGGCAGCTCGACAGCACGCCGCGGTCGGCGCGCGTTCCTATGTCTTTGCCTTCGCCCTCGCGGGCCTCCAGCACGATGGCGCCCGCGCCGTCGCCGAACAGGACGCAGGTGGTGCGGTCCTCCCAGTCGAGCAGCCGCGAAAAGGTCTCGGCGCCGACCACCAGGGCGCGCTTGGCGCCGCCCGTGGTCAGGAAGCGGTCGGCGGTCGCCACCGCGTAGACGAAGCCGGCGCAGACCGCCTGGAGGTCGAAGGCGAAGCCGCCCTCGATCCCGAGCGCCGCCTGGATCTGGGTCGCGGTGGAGGGGAAGGTGTGGTCGGGCGTCGAGGTCGCGCAGATCACGAGGTCGATGTCGGCCGGCGAGAGCCCGGCCTCGTCGAGCGCCGCGAGCGCCGCGCGGGTCCCGAGGACGGAGGTGGTCTCGTCCGGCCGCGCGATGTGGCGCTGGCGGATGCCGGTGCGCTGGACGATCCACTCGTCGGAGGTCTCGATCCCGCGCTCGGCGAGGTTCGTGTTCGTGACGACGGTGTCGGGCAGGTACGCCCCGCAGCCGACCACGACGGAGCGCCGATGCGCCATCAGATCCGTCCTTTTCTCACTTCTGTGCCAGGCTCGCATCGAGCCCGGAATCCATGCCGGCGGCGATGGCCGGCGTCTGTTCCAGCATGTCGCGGATCGTGCGCATCAGGTCGTAGCGCGCCATGTCGTAGGCAAGATCGACCGCCGCCGCGAATCCTTGCGCGTTCTCCGAGCCGTGGCTCTTGATGACGATGCCCTCCAGCCCGAGGAACACGCCGCCATTGGCCCGGCTCGGGTTCATCTTCTCGCGCAGGGCCGCGAAGGCCTGGCGGGCGAAGAGGTAGCCGATCTTGGCCGAGAGCGTCCGCCCCATCGCCGCCTTGAGGTAGGAGGCGATCTGCTTGGCGGTGCCTTCCGCCGTCTTGAGGGCGATGTTGCCGGTAAAACCCTCCGTCACCACCACGTCGGTGGTGCCGCGGCCGAGATCGGTGCCCTCGACGAAGCCGTGATAGGCGAAGTTGGCCGGCTCCGACTCGCGCAGGAGGCGGGCGGCCTCCTTCACGGCCTCGTTGCCCTTCATCTCCTCGGTGCCGACATTGAGGAGGCCCACCGTCGGCCGCTCGACGTCGAGGACGATCCGGGCCATGGCCGAGCCCATCACCGCCATCTCGACCAGATGCTCGGCATCCGTGCCGATGGTGGCGCCGACATCGAGCACCACGCTCTCGCCGCGCACCGTCGGCCACAGGCAGGCGATGGCCGGGCGCTCGATGCCGGCCATGGTCTTCAGGCAGATCTTCGACATCGCCATCAGCGCGCCGGTATTGCCGGCCGAGACCGCGGCCTGGGCCTCGCCGTCGCGCACGGCCTGGATTGCCCGCCACATCGAGGACTTGCCCCGGCCCTGGCGCACCGCCTGGCTCGGCTTGTCGTCCATGGCGATGGAGACGGTGGTGTGGCGGATCTCGACGGCGCCCTTCAGCCGCGGCTCGGCCTCGACGAGGGGGCGCACCACCGCCTCGTCGCCGAACAGGATGAAGTGAAGCTCGGGGTGCCGCTCGCGGGCGATGGCCGCACCGGGCACGACGGTCGTGGGGCCATGATCGCCGCCCATGGCGTCGAGCGAGATGCAAACGCGGTTCGACATGGTTCCTTTGGGAGGCCGCGGGAAGAGCCGGCGGGCAGCGAGCGTGAAGGGGCGTCACGGGCCCCGGAATCGGCGGCGCAAAATAGCGGCAGAGCCCCGCCGGGCAAACAAAAACTCAACCCTTTCTCGCGCGGGCTCCCGTCGGAGGGCGGATCACGCCTTGTGGATCACGCCTTGTCCTGGCCGAGCTTGTCCCGCAGCGCGGCGAGGTCGGAGAACGGCAGCGGCTCCTCGCCGACCGTGACGGGCTCGAAGGCGACGCCGGGCTTGCGCGGATAGGGATCGAGGCCGAGCGCCAGGAACTCCGCGGTCAGCACGCCGAAATCGACGCGCCCGTTCACGATCGGATCGGGCAGGTCGACCTCCTCCGCCTCGGTGCCCTCGAGGATGTCGGCATTGGTGAACTCGACCTCGACGGGCTCGGAGATCTTCGCCTCGAACGGCTCCAGCGTCACCGTGCAGACCTGGGTCACGACCGCCTCGACCCGCCCATCCGCGCGCAGCCGCGTCAGCGAGCCGCTCAGGGCGAAGCGGCCGACGAGGTCGCGGATGGCGGGGATCTTGAAGTCGCGGGCGAGCGCCTCGCACTCGGCCGGGCTCGCCTCGACGACGATCTCGGCGCGGTCCTTGGGCAGGCGCTCGACGTTGACGGAGCGGGAGAGCGGCCCGGCGGGCTTCGGCGTCATCGATGGTCTCCTGACTCGTCGGCCGCACCGGTCGGCTCGGGGAAGCGCGGCCCCTCCGCCAGCAGGCCATCGAGATCCTGCGCCGCCAGGTCGGAAGCGGCGGCCTCGACGTAGGCGGCGAGCGGACCGGCCGCCGCGGCGTCGGCGCCGTCGAGCACGTTGCGGGCGAGCGCGGCGGCGAGCCCCGCGCGGTCCCCCGCATCGAGCGCCGCGCCGTAGGACCCGGCCCTGGCGTAGAACGAGGCGCCGAGCTTCTTGATGCGCTTGGGCACGCCCATGTCGCCGATGCCGAGTTCGCGCAGCGAGGCATCGAGCTGCATGAAGACGGAATCGACCAGATCCTGCGCCACGTCCGCGGCCGGCGGCGGCAACTGGCCGAGGCGGCGCAGCACGAGGATGACGTGCAGGCTCAGCGCCTCGAACCGTCCCTCGACGGTGTCGGGCACGCCGAGCACGGTGTAGAGGCCGGGCCGGCGCGCGGCCTCGCCGATCCGCTGGTGCAGCGTCCGGATCGTCTCGCGCCGTCGGCCGGCGCGGCGGAAAAGCCCCGCTATCATGCGATCCACCGGATCGGACGGCGCTGTGGCCGAGCTTGCCTTGTCAAAGCCATAACCCCGCGGTACGGCAACCGCGGACCAGGGTGCAAGTCCGAAGACGCGCGCGTTCCAAGCGCGCCGCGGATGACGGCCCTTTTGGCAGAAAATCAGGGGGGCCGATGTCGCGCCGTCTCGTCTCGTCGCTTGCCCGCGCGGCCGTTCTCGGCTCCGTCGCGATCGGCGTATCAGGCTGCATCGGCGAGGAGATCCGCCACGGTTATCAGATCGATCAGGCGGCCCTGGCCACGGTGAAACCGGGCATGAGCGCCGAGCAGGTGCTGCAGATCCTCGGCACGCCGTCCACCGTCTCCACGGTCGGCAACAAGTCCTGGTACTACATCAGCCAGAACACCCGCCGCACGGTGATGTTCCTCGGCGAGCAGGTCGAGGACCAGAAGGTCACGGCGGTCTACTTCAATGCCGGCATGAAGGTGGAGCGCGTCGCGCTCTACGGCCTGCAGGACGGACGCGTCTTCGACTTCATCGAGCGCACGACCCCGTCCAGCGGCGCCGACCGCGCCTTCCTCAGCCAGCTCTTCCGCGGCCTGACCCGCTACGAGCCGTTCGGCAGCGGCGCCGGCGCCTCGGTCGTCCCCGGCGCCCGCGCGGGTCAGTAACAGCGCCCGGCCGGGTCCGCGAGGGCCCGCACCACCGCGCCGGGCTCGGCGAACAGGTGGGCCGGCCCCGTGTCGGCCAGGGCCTCGGGGCTGTTGTAGCCCCAGGCCACCGCGGCGAAGGCGCAACCCGCCTGCCCCGCCGCCTCCGCGTCGCGGATCTCGTCGCCCACCGCCAGCATCGCGGCGGGTTCGACGCCCGCTTGCCGCGCGACCGCCCGCAGGTGACGTGCCTTGCCGAAGAGCGAGGCGCCGCACTCGCAGTGGCGGATCAGCCCCGCCGACGCGCCGAGCGCCCGGCGGACATTCGCCTCGCCGTTCGAGCTGACCACGGCGAGCCGAAATCCCGCGGCATCGAGGCCCGCCAGCATCTCCGGCACGCCGGCAAACAGCCGCACCTGCCCCGCGTCGCGGGTCGCCAGCCCGCGCATGTGGCGGGCGATCAGCGGCACCTTCCAGGCGGGAATGCCGAGATCCGCCAAGATCGCCCGGGCGCTCAGCGCGCGCAGCCGCCCGGTCTCGTCCGCCTCGACCCGGCGGAAGCGGTAGCGCGCGGCCACGTCGTTGAGGTTGGCGCAGAACCACGGGAAGGTGTCGGCCAGCGTTCCGTCGAAGTCGAAGGCGACGAGGCGGTAGGGAACGGCCTCCGGCGTCGTGGCACTCGGCGTGACGGCACTCACGGACTCGGCTCCCCGGACGGACGAAGGCGGCCCCGCTTCCGCGAGGCCGCCTCCCGTGACGATCATGCGCGCGGCCCGAGGACCGCTTCGGGTTACGCCGCCTTCTGCGACAGCGTCGGATAATCGACGTAGCCTTCCGGACCCTGGCTGTACCAGGTCTTCATGTCGTCCTTGGCGAGCGGCAGGCCCTGGGCGATGCGCTCGACCAGATCGGGGTTGGCGATGTAGGGCCGGCCGAAGGCGATGGCGTCGGCCTCGCCCGAGGCGACCGCCTGCTCGGCGCGCGCGGCATCGTAGTCGCAGTTGAGGATGACCGGACCGCCGAAGCGCTCCTTGATCACGGGGGCCACTGGCGGCACGGTCGCCTTGCCGAAGGTGCCGTCCGGACCCGGCTCGCGCATCTCGATGAAGGCGAGGCCGACCCGCTCCATCATCTCGGCGGCGAGCCCGAAGACCTCGTGCGGGTTGGAATCGTCCACGCCCTGGATCGGGCCGTTCGGCGAGAAGCGGATGCCGGTGCGGTCCGCGCCGACCACGCCGGCCACCGCCTGCGCGACCTTGGTCACCAGCCGCACCCGGTTCTCGACCGAGCCGCCGTAGCGGTCGCTGCGTTTGTTGCTGCCGTCGCGGATGAACTCGTCGAGCAGGTAGCCGTTCGCCGCGTGGATCTGCACGCCGTCGAAGCCCGCCGCGACGGCGTTCCTCGCCGCCCGCTCGTAATCGGCGATGAGGCGCGGGATCTCGTCCTCGCGCAGCGCCCGGGCCTGGCTGTAGGGCTTCTTGCCCGAATAGGTGTGCGCCTGGTCCGGCGCCGTGGCGACCGAGGGGGCGACCGGCGGCTCGCCGCCGAGGAAGTCTGAATGGACGAGATAGCCCATGTGCCAGAGCTGGCAGACGATGCGCCCGCCCGCCTCGTGCACGGCCTTCACCACCGGCTTCCAGGCCTCGGTCTGCTCGTCGGACCAGATGCCCGGCGCGTAGGGCCAGCCGAGTCCTTCCTGGCTGATGCCGGTGGCCTCGGAGATGATGAGGCCGGCCCCGGCGCGCTGGGCGTAATACTCGCCCATCAGCGGCGTCGGGACATGGGTCCGCGTGCCGCGGGCGCGGGTCAGCGGGGCCATGAGGATGCGGTTCGGCAGCTTCAGCGCGCCGAGCGTGATCGGGTCGAACAGTGAGGGCATTCGAGACTCTGTCTGGAGGGGGCGGCTCTCGGGAGCGCCGTGCGATGAGCGCGAGAGCGGCCTTCGGGTGGGCTGAACCTTGTATCCGGCCCTCCGGTTCGCCAGTGCGCTGGCGCACCTGCGCTGCGGTGCACAAGCCACGGTGACGCCGCGCGTCAGCCCCCGGTCAGCGTCTTCTCGTAGCAGCCCGCCTCCATGCCGTCCTCGTAGTAGTCCGGCTTCGTCCCGGTCCGCGCATAGCCGCCCCGCTCGTAGAGCCGGATGCCGCTGCCGTTGTCGGCCCGCACCTCGAGGCGCAGCCGCTCGCAGCCATGGGCGCGGGCATCGGCCTCCGCCGCCTCGAGCAGCCGGCGGCCGAGCCCGAGGCCGGTTCGGGCGGGGGCGACGGCGAGCGAGGAGAGCCGGGCGACGCGGCTGGTGCGCCGCCGCTCCATGGTGGCCGCGCCGACGAGGATTTCGGCCTCGCCGCCCTCCGCCCGCTCCCGGATGATCGCGACGAGAAGGGTCATGCTGGCCGAGCGGATCGCGTGGCGGATCGCCCGCCGCTCGGCCCGGTCGGTGGCGAAGGCGGCGTGTTCGAGCGCCACCAGCGCGTCGAGGTCGGCGAGGCAGGCCGGCCGGATCTCCACGGGCAGGCGAGCGGCGGCGCGCCCGGTCCGGGTGCTCACGCCGCGCTCCAGGGATAGGACCACGTCTCGGTCAGGGCCTGATCGTCCTTCTTCAGATAGACCCGCAATTCGGTGGTGCCCGGCCCGTCGAGGCGGACGTCGAGGGCGACGCGGAAGCCGCCGATATGGGGATTGGGCACGATCGAGGTCGCGACGATGCGGCCGAGGCTCGCGCCCGCGACGATCTCGGGCGGCGCCTCGCCGGGAATCCGGCCCAAGCCCCCGCCGCCGAAATCGATCAGGAAGCGCCGGCTGCGCAGGAGGGCGGCATCCGCGGCCGCGTTGGCCTTGCGCGCCGCGCCGCTCGCGGCGGGCTCAGCGATGAAGGTGTTCACCACCTTGCCGTTCGGGTGGAGGTCCTCGCCCGTATGCGCGCGGATCGTGTAGGCGAGCCGCACCGGCTTTCCCGCCGGATAGGGCTGCCTCGGGCGCCAGAAGGCGACGATATTGTCGGCGGTCTCGTTGTCCGTCGGCAGTTCCATCAGCACGACGCTCCCCTCGCCCCAGGCCCCCTCGGGCTCGACGAAGTAGCCGGGGCGGCGCTCGTAGCCGGCTTCCAGATCCTGATAGCTGGCAAAGGCGCGGTCGCGCTGCATCAGCCCGAACCCCTTCGGATCGCGGTCGAGGAAGGTCGAGATCCGCCGGCTCTGCGGGTTGTCGAGCGGTCGCCACAGCCACTCGCCGGAGCCGGCGGCGATCTGCAGCCCGTCGGAATCGTGCAGTTCCGGCCGGTAGTCGTCGCTGTGGCCGCGGTCGGTCTCGCCGATGAAGAACATCGAGGTCAGCGGCGCGATTCCGACGGTGGCTAGGTCCCGCCGCGGCGTCAGCGTCGCACTCACCCGCACGCTCGTGTTCCGGCCCGGCTCGACCGTGAAACGGTAGGCGCCGACGACCGAGGGGCTGTCGAGCAGGGCGTGGATCGTCAGCGCCGTCGCGCCCTCGGGCGGAACCTCGACGAAGAAGGCGCGGAAGAAGGGAAACTCTTCCCCGTCGCCATCCGTGCCGATCGCGAGGCCGCGGGCGGAGAGGCCGTAGAGTTGGTCCTGGCCGAGGAAGCGGAAATAGCTCGCGCCGACGAAGACGATGAGTTCGTCGAGGCGGTCGGGGCGGTTGAGCGGCGCGTGGATCCGGATGCCGGCGAAGTTCAGGTCGCTCGGCAGCGTCCCCTCGATCCGCGTGCGGCCGAAATCGAACAGGGCCGGATCGTAGGCGATCGGCGTGCTGACCCCGTCGCGCACGAGATTCACCGCGACGGGCCTCGGATACAGGAAGCCCCGGTGGAACAGCTGGAGCCGGAACGGCCCGCCGGCCTCGCCGAGAAAGGCGCGCTCCTTCCGGAAGCGGATGTCGCGATAGGCGTCGTAATCGAGGTCTGCCAGCGGCGGCGGCAGCGGCGGGAAGCCTCCGTCGAAGGGCCGCGCCGCGAGCGCCTGCGCCCAGCGCTCGACGACACCGGGCTCGAAGGGAACAGGTTCGGCGAAGGACGGGATCCGGGCTCCCTCCTCGGCGGCGGCCGGCAGGGCCGCGGCGAGGCCGGCGCCGGCCAGGGCCGCCATCACGTCCCGGCGGGAGGGTGCGCCCGCCGACGGCGTCGGCGCGGGGCGGCTTTCTTCGGGGTGATGGCCTCTGGCGCGGATCATGATCCCATTCCGAAATGCCACGGTTCAATGGCCGCTTCGGTCGGGCTTGGGAAGGGGTCGTCCGGACCCGTGCAGGGGGATGGTGCGTCTTTCGCGCCACAATCCCGCCCGGCCGCCCTCGATCCCCGAAATCCAGAGCGGAATCGGCCTTTTTCCCTTGTCGCCGGGAGCCCTCCGCCGTATATCGCCCCTGCCCAATTTCGCACGTGCCTGTGGCCGCGTGTCGGTTGGTGGGCATCCGGTCAACTGCCGGACAGCCGCCAGGGGTCTTAAAGGATCGATGGTCGCAAGGGTGGATCCCTACGGCCGGCATCCGGGTGGCGACACCAGACTCCAACAACAACCGGCAGCCGGAGGCGAAACCGGCGAACCCCGCTCTCCACGGGGGACGCAGCTTAAAGCAACGACGAACGGGCTTTTTTGGTCTCGTCGGCTCCTCCAAAGGCCGACACCGAAGAGGCTTGTTTTTCCTTGCCCGGCGTGCGGTTGGGGTTCCCCCATCCAATCCACGGCAGCTTCCGGGTGCTCTGCGCCTGTTGCCATCCGCGCGTCTCCAAAGCGCACGGATGACGCGACGCATCGCCCCCTGACGCCGACGGCTCGTGTCCGGGCCGTCCCGATTCGATCTCGCGCCCGACGATGGCGCCTCGAACCTGTGGTGGGGACGACCAATGACCGATCGCATCCGCGATTACCTGCGCGCGCGCCGTGATCTCGGCCGGGACGAGGGTCCGGTGATGGTGCTCGACCTCGAGGTCGTGCGCGACAACTACACCGCCTTCGCCCGCGCGCTGCCCGACACCCGCGTGTTCTACGCCGTGAAGGCGAACCCGGCCCCGGAAGTGCTGCGCCTGCTCGCCGAGATGGGCTCCTGCTTCGACACCGCCTCGGTGGCCGAGATCGAGATGGCGCTCGCTGCCGGCGCCACCGCCGACCGCGTCTCCTTCGGCAACACCATCAAGAAGGAGCGCGACGTCGTCCGCGCGCTCAAGCTCGGCATCCGCCTCTTCGCCGTCGATTGCCAGGCCGAGGTCGAGAAGATTCTTTCCGCGACGACGCAGGCCGAGGTCGCGGCCGCCGACGTTCAGGTCTTCTGCCGCATCCTGTGCGACGGTGCGGGCGCGGATTGGCCCCTTTCGAGAAAATTCGGCTGCGAGCCGGAGATGGCGGTGAACGTGCTGGAGCACGCCCACCGGCACGGCCTGCACGCCTACGGCGTCTCCTTCCACGTCGGCTCGCAGCAGGCCAACACCGAGGCCTGGGACGGGGCGCTCGCCTCGGCCTCCGAGATCTTCCGCGAATGCGCCCTGCGCGGCATCGGCCTGTCGATGGTCAATCTCGGCGGCGGCTTCCCCACCAAGTACCTCAAGCAGGTGCCGGGCGTGGAATCCTACGGCGACGCGATCTTCCGCGCGCTGACCAAGCATTTCGGCAACCGGATCCCGGAGACGATCATCGAGCCGGGCCGCGGCATGGTCGGCAATGCCGGGATGATCGAGGCCGAGGTCGTTCTCGTCTCCAAGAAGTCGGAGGCCGAGGACGAGGTGCGCTGGGTCTATCTCGACATCGGCAAGTTCGGCGGGCTGGCCGAGACCATGGACGAGTCGATCCGGTACGCGATCAAGACCGACCACGACGAGGACCGCATGAGCCCCTGCGTCGTCGCCGGCCCGACCTGCGACTCGGTCGACGTGCTCTACGAGAAGAACCGCTACCCGCTGCCGGTCTCCCTCTCGATCGGCGACAAGGTGTGGATCGAGGGCGCGGGCGCCTACACCACGACCTACGCCGCGGTGGCCTTCAACGGCTTCCCGCCGCTCGAGCAGATCGTGATCTGATCCGCGCGGGGCCCCGCACTCGGCTGCGGGGCCGGTCAGGCTTCGTTCACGCCTTTCCCTTCAGAAGAGCCGCGCGCCTCACGAGGCGCGCCCGTCGATGTGTCCCGGACGGCCCGCTTCCCGCGGGTGCGAGGGCTGTTTCTTCCCGCTTGTCAGCGACCTGGGAGGGTACGGCCGTGATCCAGATCCGCGATGAGATCGCCTCGGACGTCGCAGCCCGCGAGCACCTGCTCGACGCCTGCTTCGGTCCGGGCCGCTTCCTGAAGACATCGCAGCGCCTGCGCGAGGGCCGCCGTCCCGCGCGCGGCCTCGCCCTCTCCGCCGTGCGGGACGAAAAGCTCGTCGGCACCGTGCGGCTGTGGGATGTCGAGACCGGCTGCGGCCGTCCGGCCCTCCTGCTCGGCCCGCTCGCGGTCGATCCCGCCCTGCAGGGCGCCGGCCTCGGTGCCATGCTGATGCGCACCGCGCTGGTCCGCGCCGCCGAACTCGGCAACGGGGCCGTGCTGCTGGTCGGTGACGCGCCCTATTATGCCCGCTTCGGCTTTGCGCAGGCGAAGGCCGCCGACCTCTACATGCCCGGCCCGTTCGAGCGCGAGCGCTTCCTCGGCCTCGAACTCGCGGCCGGCGCGCTCGAAGGCGCCGCGGGCGTGCTGCGCGCGACGGGCGCGCTCGACACCCTGCCGGAGGTCGCCGCCGACATCGCCGCGGTCGCCGCGCGACGACGCGCCGCCTGATCCCACGGTGAGGGCGGCTCCGCCCGCCTCCCTCCGGACCGCCGTCAGGCCTCGACCGCCTCCTGCGCCTGCCGCGCCTCGCGGAAGCGCTGGTACATGAGGCGGTACTCGGTCGGGATGTCGCGCATCGAGATCATGCCGACCGCCCGGCCGTCCCGCATCACGGGGAGGTGGCGGAAATGGCCGTCGAGCATCGCCTGCAGCGCGTCGGCGAGGCCGTCACCAATTTCGACGGTCTTCGGATCCGGCGTCATCGCCGACCGCACCGGCGTCTCGGCCGGGTTTCGCCCGCGGGCGACGACGCGGGACACGACGTCCCGCTCGCTGATGATGCCGACGAGTTCGTCGCCGTCGAGAACCGCCAGCGCACCGACATGGTGGCCGTCGAGGCGGCGGCAGACCTCGAGGATGGTTTCGTGGCTGCCGACGGCGTGGAGAGGCCGGCCCTCGATGAGTTCACCGATGCTGCGGAAGATCATGGCTGCGCTCCGCCCCGGGGCGGTGTCCGCCCAGGTCTCTCCGGTCAACCCGAGAACGGCTCAGCCGGTTCGCGCCGTTGTCATAAAACTGTCATCACTTCTCGACGCCGCGGATCGCCGTCTCGAAACGAGCGGTCAGCGTCCCCGCGGCCTCAGCGATGATAGGGCCACGCCGCGGAGGAGAACGACAGCCGGCTCGCGCTCGCGTGGTAGGCGCGGGCGTGCCGGGCCGCGGCATGGACGGCGTGGCCGCTGTTGCGGACGAGGGCGCTCAGGAGCGTGATGATGCCCGGATCGCGGTCGAGCGACTCGACTTCCGGATGCAGGGTCGGGGCGGTGAGAACGGTCAGCATGGCTCAGATCCCTGTGCGTGATGGCGGCTGCTGGACGTCCCTCCTTTGTTGCATCGCAACATAAGCAGCTTCCTCAGCGCGCACCTCCGACGCGAACTCGCTTTAGCCATGCGATTCAGTCATGGCTAAGGCTCCGCTTCCTTCACAGTTCCGCAACATTCTCTTCAACCGACCGGTTGACCGGCAGGCGCCGAACCGTCATCCGCTCGTCATTTCCAGGCATCAAGCACGCCGCTCTCAACCGTAGAGCAGCCTCGACAAGGAGTGTCCGCGCATGTCCGATGGCCCGCAGAAGGATTGGCCGGTCCACGGCCGCATCACCGGCCCGATCGTCATGATCGGCTTCGGTTCGATCGGGCGGGGAACCCTTCCCCTGATCGAGCGGCATTTCACGTACGACAAGAGCCGCTTCACGGTCATCGACCCGTCCGACGCGCACAAGGATCTCGCCGACAAGCACGGCCTGCGGTTCGAGAAGGTCGCGCTGACGAAGGAGAACTACCGCGACGTCCTCACCCCGCTCCTCACCGAGGGCGGCGGCCAGGGCTTCTGCGTGAACCTGTCGGTCGACACCTCCTCGCGCGACATCCTCGAACTCTGCCGCGAACTCGGCGCGCTCTACATCGATACGGTGGCCGAGCCCTGGGCCGGCTTCTACTTCGACAAGGACCTGAGCCAGGCCGACCGCACCAACTACGCGCTGCGCGAGAACATCCTCGCCGCCCGCCGCGCCGCCCCCGGCGGCCCGACCGCGGTGTCGTGCTGCGGCGCCAATCCGGGCATGGTCTCGTGGTTCGTCAAGCAGGCGCTCCTCAACATCGCCAAGGATAGCGGCTCGACCACCCCCGAGCCGAAGAGCCGCGAGGAATGGGCCGCGCTGATGCGCGAACTCGGCGTCAAGGGCGTCCACATCGCCGAGCGCGACACCCAGCGCGCCAAGCATCCGAAGCCGATGGGCGTGTTCGTCAACACCTGGTCGGTCGAGGGCTTCGTCTCCGAGGGCAACCAGCCGGCCGAGCTCGGCTGGGGCACGCACGAGACCTGGAAGCCCGCCAACGCCGAGGGCCAGACCAAGGGCTCGCGCTGCGCGATCTTCCTGCTCCAGCCCGGCGCCGACACCCGCGTGCGCACCTGGGTGCCGACCGCGGGCGCGCAGTTCGGCTTCCTCGTGACCCACAACGAGGCGATCTCGATCTCGGACTACTACACGGTCCGCGAGGGCGACGAGGCGGTCTACCGCCCGACCTGCCACTACGCCTACCACCCGGCCAACGACGCCGTGCTCTCGCTGCACGAGATGTGGGGCAATGCCGGCAAGGTGCAGGAGCGTCAGCACATCCTCGACGAGAACGAGATCGTCGACGGCATCGACGAGCTCGGCGTCCTCCTCTACGGCCACAAGAAGAACGCCTACTGGTACGGCTCGCAGCTCTCCATCGAGGAGACCCGGCGCATCGCCCCCTACCAGAACGCCACCGGCCTTCAGGTGACCTCCGCCGTGCTCGCCGGCATGGTCTGGGCGCTGGAGAATCCGGAGGCCGGCATCGTCGAGGCCGACGAGATCGACTTCCGCCGCTGCCTGGACGTGCAGACGCCGTATCTCGGCCCGGTCGTGGGCGTCTACACCGACTGGACCCCGCTCACCGACCGTCCGGGCCTGTTCCCGGAGGACATCGACCCGAGCGACCCCTGGCAGTTCCGCAACGTGCTCGTGCACGGCTGAGTGCTTCTGCGCTGAAGGTCATTGGGGTCGCCCTGTTCGGGGCGGCCCTTTTTCGTTACGTTCCGGCCTTCGCACAGGAGGCTACGGCGATGGCTGTTCCGGCGCGCCGCGATACACGCATGCGGGTTGTCGAGTATCGGGATTGGGCCGCGACGCGGCCGGACGGCGAGCGCTGGGAATTGATCGAAGGCGTGCCGGTGCTGATGTCGCCTGCCAAGGGCCGGCATCAGCGCATCGTCATGAATATCGCCAAGCATCTCGACGACCTCGCCGAGCGCCGAGGCTGTGGTGCCTATCCGGGACTCGCGATCCTGAGCGAGGCCATGGATGACTACGCGCCCATCCCGGACGTGGTGGTGCAATGCGGCGAGCCGCCGGAAGACGGTTACACCAGCGATCCTTTGCTCGTCGTCGAGGTTCTCTCCCCCTCGACCCTCCTGCTCGACCGCGGACGCAAGACCGAGTTCTACCAGAGCATCCCCTCGCTCGCCGTGCTCCTGCTCGTGCATCAGGACGAGGCGCGGGTGGAGGTCTGGCGCCGTGCGCCGGACTGGACGGTCCAGCTCGCCGGCCCCGGCACGGTCATCGAGCTGCCCGAACTCGGCGGCACGCTGCCGGTCTCGAAGGTCTATGCGCGCCTCACCCTCTGATCCTGCACCGCAGAGCGCTTGCCTGCCGGACGGGCGATGCTAGCATCGGGCTCGTTCTCGGAGGTCCCTCGATGGCGCTCGCCCTTCGGCGCGACCCCGGCATGCGGGTCGCGGAGTATCAGGCCTGGGTCGCTCCCCTTCCCGACGAGGAACGCTGGGAGCTGATCGACGGCGAGCCGGTGCTGATGGCGCCGCAGAGCGAGCGGCACCAGCAGATCGTGGTGAGCCTGTGCCTTAGGCTCTCCGACATCGTCCGCGACCGCGGCTGCCGCGCCATTCCCGGCATCGCCGTGCTGAGCGAGGCCATGGACACCTTCGCGCCGATCCCCGACGTGGTGGTGCGCGGCGGCCCGATGCTGAAGGACGGCTATGCCCGCGACCCCGTCCTCGTGGCGGAGGTGCTCTCGCCCTCGACCATGAGCCGGGACCGCGGCCGCAAGACCGACTTCTATCGCAGCGTCGCCTCGCTCAAGGTTTTCCTGATCGTCTATCAGGACGAGCCGCGGGTAGAGGTCTGGCGGCGCGACGCCGACGGCTTCTGGGCGTTCGAGGCCCGGGACCTGAACGCCGCGATCGACCTGCCCGAACTCGGCGGCCGCTTGGCCGTTGCCGAGATCTACGACGACATCGCCTTCTAGACGACGAACCCGCGCGGGACCGGCCTTGCCCCATTTCGAAGACTACTACGCCAACAAGCTGCGCGGCTCGCTCGGAGTCACCGACGCGGAATCGGTGCTCGATCTGCGCGGGGCCAACCGCCCGACCGCGGAAGCCTCGCTGACCGACATGCTGGAGCGCAGCCGCTTCGCCAAGGGCAAGACCGTGGCGATCCGCCTCGATCCGCCGCCGGAGGGCGGGGGCGAGACCCTGTTCCAGCCGATCGGGCGCCAGCTCCTCGACGCCAAGCGCCGCGGCTGGATCGACCGGCTGCAGACGCTGCCCGCGGGCGACGGGCTCGGCTTCTACGTGGCGCTGGCCGGCAAGCCCGACCGCGAGCGCGACTGAACCGGGATGGCTTGGAGCCGGAACGACAACGCGCTGGAGCACCTCGCCCGCTTCGGCTACGGCGCCCGCGGCGTCGTCTACTGCGTCGTGGGGGCGCTCGCCGTGCTCGCCGCCTTCGGGCAAGGCGGCTCGGCCGGCGACAGCAAGAGCGCGATCCGCGCCGTGCT
>NZ_BPRD01000181.1 GCF_022179745.1 Methylorubrum podarium | reverse complement strand
GACCAACGCCCATTCGTCGTCGGATACATCAGACGGGTCGGCTTTCCGGGATTGGCTCATGACCCATCATCTGAGCCACCCGGCCGACAGGTCCATAACAGCCTCTAGGCGTTGCAGGGTAACTTGCGGATCACATGTTTCAATGAATATGAATTTTAATGAATGATACATTTTGTCTCTGTGCGATCGTCCGGATTTGTTGAGATCGCTGATTTTAACAGATGTTCGCGTTACGCCTACTTTCGACCGTCCGGCCTCTCGTTGCATCCTCTCTTGCCTACATCACCCAAAATTCCCGTAGCCAACCGGAGATTGATTTGTAATCTTGAGTTTAATCGTCTTGGGGTTCTCGGCTGAGCGGGCGTCCAAGAGGTGGCTGGGGGTGGCAATGACGGCAGACGGAGGAGGCGAGACAAGGCCGGAGCCTGGGTGCGCTCGATCAACAACTGCGCGCGTCACGAGGCGTACAGTCCTCGGCGGCGCGGCCTCCTTGGTCGCCACGAGCGCGATCGGAGCGGCTCAGGAGGCGGCCTCCCCGGATTACCGACTCGCCTTTCAGGATGCCGGGCGCCGCGACGCCGTGGCCCTGCTCGATGCTAACGACCGGGTACACCTGACCTGGCGGACCCGCGACTTCGGCGACGGCGCGACCTTCTCGATCGACCGCGCGAACATCCCGCGGATCGAGCTGACCGGCAAGGCCAAGGAAGCCGGGATCACGGTCCCGCGCACCAGCGGCGACATCCAGGAACTCCGCTACGTCCCGGGCCGGTGGACCCTCACCGTCACCAGCGCTTCGCTGCCCGACCCGAGGGGCCGGACGTTCACAATGACGTTCGTCATCGAGCGCCCAACGCCGCAGGCGCCCTGGACAATCCGCCTTTCATCGACGGGGTGGTGGGATGGGCGCGAGGACCTGACGTTCGGGAGGATGCTCCTCGATACCTTCCTCGCCCACGACCCCAACGCGCCCGCTCTGACGGGACTCCTGGCCGAGATCCCCGAGCGCCGCGCCGGCCCCGTGCTCAAAGGCCTGTTCGGACCCCGCATCGAGGGAAGGGGGTCGCTCCGCCTGCAACTCAACAGAGACTTTACCTGGCGCCTGGAACCGAAAGACCGGGCGACGGGCGAGTTGTACATCCTGCACGTCTTCCTGACCTTCCGCCGGCTCGACGTGCGGCGCCTGTTCCGGGAGGGCGAGGACAGGGACACCGGTGCCAAGACGGACATGCTGCTCTTCGACGCGGAAGCGCCGCCGGGGGCCGGACGGGGCACCACGCTCGGCCTCTACGGGACCGTCGGCGGCATCAAGGCCGAGGATGCGTTTCCGATCTTGGAGCGCCCGCAGGGGCGCGCCCCGGTCCTGGGCTTCGTCGCCGGCAGCCGCGACGGCGCCGGCGGCTCGGTGGCGGTGCGCGTGCGCTTCGACGACGCCGTTCCGCCCCGCCTCGCCCAGGATCTGCGGGCGAGGCTGCGCCACTGGGGCGATCCGGAGCGGACCGTCGCCGGCTGCATCCTCCAGTCGAACGGGAAGGGCCGGATCGGGACGGTGGCGGTGGTCACCCGTGAGGCTGGGGCCGAGCGCGCGGACGCGGCCTTCGACGTCGCGGACATGGAGATCGTGCGCCAGGGCGAGCCGGGCCGGCCAGTCAGGACCCGGCTCCGCTTCGCCCCCGTGGCGAAGGACCACCGGGTCGCGACGGGCCTCGGCGTCTACGACGTCGCGGCCCTGCCGCCGCTCAGCCCGCGGCCGGGCTCCCCGGGCCGGGTCGAGCCGATCGAGGTCGTCACCGCCGATACGGGGGGCGACCGCACCCTGCGGCGCTTCTCGGCGCGCCTCGCCCTGACCCATGCGGCGATCCCGCTGCCCGAGCGGTACGACGAGGCCGGCCCCGGCAGCCCCCGCCGGCAGCGGCACACCTCCCGGCTCGACTTCGACGCCGCGGAAGCGTTCTTCCACATCCCGCTCGTCGAGGCACCGCATCCGGGCTCGGCGGACGCGGTCATCCCCCTCGGCCTGCCGGGTCCGGTCCCGAGCCACGGCGAACTCGCCCTCGACCGCGCCCGCCTCACGGTCATCCGGCCCGACGACCTGCTCGCGCTCAAGTTCCGGTTCGCCGATCTCGTGCTGACCCTGCCCTGGCGCGGCGCCGGCGGGTCGCAGGCGCGCCTCGCCCCACGCGGCGGCCGCTCGCCGGCCCGGGCGGCGCAGCCCGATGCCGGCGTGCGCCCGATCCCGTCCCGCGACGCGCGGCCGCTGCTCGCCGTGGAGTTCCCACCGCAGCACGTCTTGGAGCAGGCGGTCTTCCGCCAACTCCCCGAGCCCGTCACGTTGCCGGAGCTCGTGCCGGCCAAGGACGCGGAAGCGTTCGCAGCCCACTTGGCGCTCCTTGGCCGGCCGAAGCGGTGGCGCGGCCTCCCGGTGGACGGGACGCTGGCCTCCCAGCGCATCGAGGCCCGCAAGGCCCTTCAGGCCCTCAACGACGTTTCCGGCAAGCGGGCGGCCGTCAAGACGCTGATCGAGCGGTTCGCCGAGGCGGCCGCCGCCCGGACACTGCCCAAGGAACAGCGGCTCTATGCCGGGTCGACTTTCCTCGATCCGGATGCGCGGCGGCTCGCCGAGGCGATCTGGCGCGATCTCGTCAGGCCCCCGGTCGAGCCCGAGCCGCTCTGGCCGGACGTGACGCTGCTGCGGGACGTGCGCCAGCGCGTGCTCACGGAGGCGGGACTCTCCAAGCCCGAGGATCTGTGCAAGCCCGACCGGGACTTGGACGTGGCCGCCCAGGATGCGATCCTGCGCGAGAAGGACCGTCGTGATGCCGGCTTCGCCGCCTTCCGTCACGCCTATCACCGGCGCTACGAGGCACTGGTGGCGGGCGACACGGCGCAGAAGCCGGATCCGGCCGCCGCCGATTACCGCGGTCGCGACTGGCTCACGCGGAATAAGGCCCTGCTGGGTCCGGACTTGCTGCAGTTCGTCAGGGACTCGATCTCCCCCGCGGGGCGGATCCCGCTTCCCGCCGAGGCGCGTCTGTCGGGCCCGAGCCGGATCGTGTTCCGCATCAATCCCGACGACCACGAGGGCGAGCGGGCGGGAGGAGCGATCCCGTTCTCGCTCGAGGGGCTGACCAACTGGGCCAGCATGGACATGGCGGTGGTGCGCCGGGCGGAGCGGCTCATGGCGCTGCCCCTCTCCGGTCGCCTGCCGCCGCGCTGGCAGCGCGAGGTTCTCGCCGACGACGCCGCGATCCTGACCTTCCAGGGCTTCACCCGCGCCGACCGGCCCACCCGCGCCGCCGACGCCAAGGATCTGGGGCGGGAGAACCGCAACGTCAGCCGCGTGAGCGCGGCCGAGCGGCTCGCCGAGGTCTACGAGGCGTCCCGCCACGAGCCGGGCCCGTTCGAGACCGCCCTTGAGCTTCCCGCCCGCCTGTTCCTGTCGCCCGCCCAGACGGCGACCTGGAAGACGCCGTCGGCCGCCGTCCGGCGCGCGATCGCGCCGGCCGGGGCCGCCCTCGCGGAGGTCCAGCCGCTCTGGACGGCGAGCCTCGTCGACGTGGGCGAGGACGCGGGCGTGCGCGCCGTCTGGTCGCCCGACTTCCGGCCAGCGGCCCTGCTGTCGACGGATGGGCCGGGCTCGCCCCCGCGCGGGCCGTGGAAGCCTTGGGCGATCCGGCGCGGGCTCGGGACGCGCAGCGACCTCGCCGAGCTCGAGGAGCAACGCTTCCTCACGGGCCTCGACGCCTACGACCGGCACGAGGTCGTGGCCCTGAGCTCGGTGCACGGCCTGCCCGTCGCCGGGCGCTGGAAGGCCGGGGGCGCCCTCGACACGAAGGGCAGCCAGATCGAGCCGCCGCCGGGCTTCCGCCTGCGCGACATCGAGCGCACCACCGGGGACGGGCAGCTCGCGGGAGCGGACCTGCGGGACTGGACGGCGATCTACCAGCCGCGACCACTGTCGGTGACGGAGCTGTCGCTCAGCGCGCTGGGCGGGTCGATCAACCTCGACACGACCTTCGTCCCGCCGGCCACCGCGCGCACGAAGGCGGGCAACCTGTTCGATGCCTTCTCGGTCGAGCGCTGGCGCCAGCGCACGGTGCTCGGCCGCGATGTCGTCGTCGAGGTGGTCTACAAGGGCTTCCTGTTCCCGCTCGGTCACACCGCCAGCCTCGTCAAGCTCACCGAGAGGCTGATCGTCGACGCGGGCGACGGCGCACCGACCGCCGTCCTGATCCAGCGCAAGTTCCTGAAGGTCGGGGACCCGGTCAAGACCTACCCCGCCGAGGGCCAGCCCAACCGCAGCCGGCGCTGGTCCTGCCAGGAGCTCGAGATCCTCACGCTCACGACGCCGGATCTCATCGATCCCGTCGCGGACCTGCGCGGGACAGCGGACTGCCCCGGCGGGCCGCTCGAGGTCGAGGATGTCCTGGCGAGCGGGCGGCTGACCTTCACCGGGCCCGGCGCCACCGGCCTCTGCTTCTGGCCCCGGGTCGCCGGCCGTGCCGGCGCCGAGGTCTGGTTCGAGATGCGCGTCACCGGCGAGGCCGTGCCGCTGCGCCTGCCGCTCCTGTTCGTCGACAACCAGGCCGCCAACGACCCGGCGACCGTCGCGGCGGTGGTGAAGTATTACAACGACCGGGTGCCGGATGACGGGACCAGAGCCGGGGCCGGTCCGGTCCGCCGCCTCGACCGCCGCGGCCAGCCCGTGCGCATGGCCCCCGAGACGAACCCCGGCGACACCACCTACGAGACCGCCTGGTGGACCGTGGAGGCCGAGGGGCGCGAGAGCCCAGCGCCGCGGGCGGGCGACCCCGACGCGCTACGGAACGACCACTACATCCGCAGTCCTCTGATGATGGGCCGGGACCAGCCGCCCTTCTATCCGCTCGTCGCGACGGCGTCCTGCCGTCTCACCCAGGCCGAGCGGCTCTCCGGGAGCGGCCCGATCTGGCGGACGGTCGCTTACGATCCGTTCTATGTCCGCGCCGGCTTCGGGGAGGACAGCCCGATCGCGGGCGGCGAGACGAAGAACGTCCCGGAAGCTTTCCTGGTCGTGCGGGACAAGGTCCACAAATTGGAATTCGCCGGCCGGGGCAACCTCGCCGGCGGCGTCGCCCATCCCAACATGAACATCGTCGCGCTCTCGCGGCGCTACGGGCCCCTCAGCGTCAACGCCGCGCCGCCGAGTGCAGCCCCGCTCCCGCCCGGAGAAACCGCCCCCGAGGCCCGTCCCGTCGCCACCTCCTACCTCACCGCCAACGACGGCAAGAGCCCGTTCGATGCCGGGAATCCGTTGAAGGCGATCCTTCCCGACGACGCCCGCCTGCTCGGGCTCGTGTCCCTGGCGGACCTGCTGAAGGTCGCGGTCGGCCAGATTGCGAACCGGCATCCCGAGCTGCGCGAGGTGGTGGATTACGGCTCGCGGACGCTGCGGGAGGGCGCGCGGGAGGCGCGTGCGCTCTTGCGCGACACGGTGATCCAGCCGCTCAAGGACATCATCACGGCGGTCGAGGCCAAATGGGCCGAGATCGCCGCGCGGCAGGCCGGAGAGGGATCGACGACGGCCAGCCTCGGCAAGGCCTTCCCGCAGATCGGCGAGGCGATCGGGGCGCTGCGCGGGAGCCTCGAGAAGTGCCTGAACGCGGGCACGAGCGACGCGGAGTTCATGGCGAACCTCGCCGCCACGCAGGCGGCCGGGCAGCGGCTGATCCGGACCCTCGACGCGATCGCGCAAGATCCGCTCGCGTCGATGTCCGACCAGCAGCTCGGCATCATCCGCGAGCTGAAGAGCCGGTTCGACTCCGTCCTGGCCCTGGTGCGCGGCCTGACGAACGACCTGAAGTCGCTCCCCGGCCTGCTGCTGGGGCGTCTCGTCGCCCCCCTCGTCGCGGAGGCGGGCGCCGCGGTGCGCCGCTTCCTCGTCACCGTGCCGATCCCGGCGGAGGCGGCGGCGCTGCGCGCGAAGGTGTCCGGGCAGGTGGACTTGGCCGTGCGCGGCGCGCTGGCGGAGGCGCTGTGCGTCGGCGCCGTGACGAATCCCTGCACGGTGCCGGTCGACACGCTGGGCGCGCGTCTCGCCGCGCTGCCGGTGTCAATCACGACGAAGCTCGAGGCCGCCGCCAAGGACCTCGACGACGATCCCGATCTGAAGGATGCGCTCGATCGCCTCGTCACGCGGCTGGCCGACACGCAGCTGCCCGCGGCCGTCGGGCCGATCAAGGACGCCCTCAGCGGCTTCGACCCCGGCGGCGCGCTCGACAGGGAGCTGGAGACGCTGCGGGGCAGGCTCGAGGAGCGGTTCGTCACCCCCGCCGTCGCGCCCCTGCTCCAGGTTCTCGGGGCCGGGACCCTGAGCGCCGCGCCCGCGCGCATCGAAGAGTTGGCGCGGATGCTCTCGGGGGACGTCCTCCTCAGGGATCCCGCCGCCTTCCTCCGGGAATTGAGCAAGTTCCTGCCCCCCGTGGCGGCGCTCCTCGCCAGGCTCGACGAGTCCGCGCGGATCGGCGAGATCGGCGCGGCGTGCACCGCCCTCCGGCAAGGCCTGTCGCGGACGGCCGACGCCGTCCTCCCGAGCGCGGACGACATCGACGGGCTCGCCGCCTGCATCGGGCGCCTGAAGACCTCGACCGGGTCCGGCGCCTGCACGGTCACGGCCAGCGCGACGTTCAGCAGCGCCGCCCTCGCTGCGTTGAAGACGCTGCAGGAGGCGGAGCAGGCGGCGTCCGGTTCGGATCGGGAGGCAATCAAGCGTGCCCGGGACGCATTCTTCGCCACGGCAGGCGCGCTCGCGGACGCGCTCGCCGGCTTGGCCGATGTCCGTCGCGAACTCTCGGCCCTGCTGGCGGGCGGCCAGACGGGCTGTGTCGTCTCGGGCGCCGACCTTCCCGCCGCGATGCGTCGCCTCGCGGGCGCGCAGAAGCTTCTCGTGCTCGCCGTCATGGCGTTCGGCCGGCAGGCCGCACAGGCGCAAGGCGCCCTCGAACCGATGCTCCTCGCCGCCGACCAGACTGCCAGGCAGAAGGCCAGGGAGGCGATCGCGGCGCTGCTTGACCTGGCGGCCGGAGGCGTGCGCACCGTCGCGGCCGTGACGGCAATCAAGGCGCCGGACGCGCTCGCGGGGGTCCAGGCCGCCCTGAAGGAGGCGGGGGACGCTCTGGAGCCGCAGTTGCCCGCCGTCGCCGGGGAGCTGAAGGCGGCAGCCGGCCGGATCGGCGAGGCGATCCAATCCGCCAAAACCGAACAGACCGCTCTCAGGGATCTCGCCAACGCGCTGGACGCCGCCGCCGACCGGATCCGCACGGCTCAGCCCGCCGCGCTCGCGGATGCGGCGAAGGCGGCGAAGACCGCCCTCGACGGCGTCGCCACTCGGATCGAGAGCTTGCGCAAGACGGTCCTCGCCGTCCTGGAGCAGCACGCGCTCGACCTGCTCACGCGGCTGGCGGCGCAGGGCGAGGCTCGGCTCCAGGACGCGCTCAAGGGGATCGTCACGGCCCTTCAGGCGTCGCTCGACGGCCTCGTCGCGTTCTACGCGGCCGTGACGGCGCGCCGGACCGAGATCGCGGCCGCGGTCGCGAAGGCGCGGGCCGAGACCCTGCTCGTCGACAACCTCCTGCGCAGCCTCGAGACGCAGCTCGGCGTGGACGATCTCTTCGTCGTCGACACGGTCGGCGGCGCGAAGCAGGACCGTCTCGCGCGGGAGCAGGATCTCGCGAAGCAGGCCCGCGACGCCGCCAAGGACGGCAAGGCCGCCGCGGTCTTCGCGGCGCTCGACGCGCTCGGCCAGATCTGGGCGGCCCCCGCGCTCGTCGAGCTGGTCGAGCGCTTCGGCCGGATCGACGCGTCGCAGCTGCGCGTCGCCCTCGTGCGCGCCCTCGACCTGCGGGCGTTCCGCCACGAGATCGAATCCCGCATCCGCGAACTCATCCCCACCCGCGCCCGGTTGTCCTACGACCTCGACGGCGAGCTCGACGAGTTCCCGAAAGGCGGCAACCCCTTCCTCAAGCCCGAGGGCGGCGCGAGGCTCGCGATCCAGACCCTGGCCGAGGTCGATCTGCTCGACGCGGCCACACCGGCGAAAGTCACGGTCACCGGCTCGGTCGGCCCGTTCAAGATCAACCTGATCCCCGGGATCTTCGAGGCGGTGACGATCGGCTTCCGCGGGCTCACCTTCACGGCGGGCACGGGGCGGTCGCCGGATTTCGACGTGCGGTTCGGACGGACGGAGGTCGGCAAGGACGCGCGGTTCCTGGACGACCTCCAGGCCTATCTCTCGCCGCGCGGGGGCGGGCTCAAGGTCGGGCTCCTGGCGGAGGAGCCCGGGATCGAGGCGGCCTACGGGGTCAATCTCGGCAGCTTCGGCGTCGGCACCCTGAGCTTCTCGAACGTGGTCCTGTTCGCCGGCGCGGAGCTGCCGTTCCAGAACAGCCCGGCCCGCTTCCGGGTCTCGATCGGCCGGCCGGAGGCGCCGTTCCTGATCTCCTCGACGATCTTCGGCGGCGGCGGCTATCTCAGCTTCGTCACGGACACGCAGTCGGGCTTCAGGTCGTTCGAGTGCTCGTTCGACTATGGTGGCGTCTTCGCCTTCGGCTTCGGCCCCTTGAGCGGCAACGGGCAGGTGACGCTCGGGCTCTACGTCAGAATCGGCGCGACCGCGGAGGATTCCGAACTCGGCGGCACGTTCATGGCCCGGGGCTCCGCCTCCATCGCCTGCTTCGGCTTCTCGACCTCGCTCTTCGTGCGCCTGAAGCAGCAGGGGCGCGGCGGGCCGGTCAAGGGCGAGGCGACCTATACCTTCTCGTTCTCGCTCGGCATCGACGACATCGAGTTCAGGGTCCGGGTCAGCAGCGACCAGGGCACCAAGATAGGCTCGCAGCAGGGAACGGGAACGGCCTCGCTTCCCTCCGACCTCCTGCCGCCCTTCGCCCGCGTCGAGTGGGCCGCGATGACGCCCGGCAAGAAGCCCGCAAGCCCAGCCCCGAGGCCGCCGCGCCTCAAGGTTGCCTCGCGGTCGCAGCGCGCCGACTGGACGGGCTACCGCGACTACTTCGATGCCGGTCTCTCCCCCTGCCAACCGATCTGAGGGGCGGCATGCCCGACGACACCAACCATCCCCCCATTCCCGTCGGCGTCGGTGTCCGGATCGTGCCGGCCGGAATCGTGTCGCGGGCTCGGCGCCGCTTCCTGCGCGCGGCGCTGATCCTCTCGCCCGTCGCGCCCGACCGCCGGAACGTCGGCAGGACGGTCGATCTCCGGCAATGGCCGGAGCTGATCGAGCGCGACCTCGCCGGCGCCGATTTC
>NZ_BPRD01000180.1 GCF_022179745.1 Methylorubrum podarium | reverse complement strand
CTCGCCCGCCGCACCGACGACCGCGCGGTCCGCACCCGGCTCTACAGGGACGCGCAGGCCCGCTTCCGCGAGGCCGCGCCCTGGGTGCCGCTCGCCCACACCGTCGTCCATATGGCGATCCGGCGCGCGGTGAACGGCTTCCGGACGGATCCGCTCGGGCGCACCCTGTTCGAGGGGGTCGCGTTGACGGAGTGATTTTTCGCAGTGCCATATACCGCATTGCGGGATAGCATATATTATCCACCGGCGAGTGTGCATGGATGCCACGCTTGGGAAACGGGTTGCGCTGCAGCCTGCCAGTCTCCAGATGTGCGCCTCCTCCCGCCATACCCGCGCGCTCCGGCCCGCGTATTGCAGCGGGCATCGCTCGGCCGGGACACCGGACGAGGGGGCGGTGTTCCGGGCGAGAGGCAGGGGGCCCGTTGGGGACACCCGGCATGGATTCGGATAGAGGCGGGCGTCGGAAAGGACGATGAGGTGAGTGTGGCCATGACCGACGCGGCCGAACAAGAGGCGAGCTTCCTGAACGAACTCGGCCGACGGGTGCGCCACGCCCGGACGGTGCGCGGGCTGTCGCGCAAGCTGCTCTCGCAGGCTTCGGGCCTGTCCGAGCGCTACATCGCCCAGCTCGAGAGCGGTCAGGGCAACGTGTCGATCATCCTGCTGCGGCGCGTCGCCAACGCGATGGGCATGCGGCTCGACGATCTCGTCTCGAGCCAGGAAGCGTCCTCCGAGTGGCGCGTCATCCGCGACCTGCTCGACCAGGCGAACCCGGACCAGATCGCCCTGGCCAAGGCGGCGCTCGCGGGCTCGACCGGCGCGGAGGCGCGCACGGTCCGCCGCCGCGTGGCGCTGGTGGGCCTGCGCGGCGCCGGCAAGTCGACGCTGGGCCGGATGGCGGCCGCCCATCTCGGCTGGCGCTTCGTCGAACTCAACACGGAGATCGAGCGCGAGAACGGTCTCTCGGTGCGCGAGATCTTCGCGATCTACGGTCAGGAAGGCTATCGGCGGCTGGAGCAGAAGGCCCTGCGCGGCCTCGCCGAGCAGCCGGGCCCGATGGTGCTCGCCACCGGCGGCAGCATCGTCGCCGAGCCGCTGACCTACGATCTGCTGCTCTCATCCTTCTACACGATCTGGCTGCAGGCCCGGCCCGAGGAGCACCTGCAGCGGGTGCGCGACCAGGGCCATGTCGAGGGCAAGGGCGATCCCGCCTGGGTGCTGGACGACCTGCGCGCCGTGCTGCTCAGCCGCGAGCCGCTCTATGCCCGCGCCTCGGCCGTGGTGGATACCTCCGACGTGCCGGTCGAGATCATGGCCGCGCGCCTGATCGAGGTGATCGAGACCCAGGTCAGCGGCAACGACAACGGCGGCAAGCGCCCGGCCGCGTGACCGCGGCGGCGCCATCCGCCGCAGGGTGGGACACGGCCTCTTGATGCGGCGCCGGGCGACACCAAGCTGTATGGCTTGAACCCGGCGCGAGCGAAGATGCTTCTCTCCCGCGCCGTTCTCGCGATACGCGTCGTATCCGAGCGTCCCGTTCGGCGGCACGATCCGTCCCGCCGCGCTGAAGGGGCGAGAACACGCTGCCGGCCGCGACCCGCGTCGCGGCCTTGAGGCCGGATCGACAATCCGCGCCGTCGAGGAGGAATGCATGTCCGCCAGTCCGTCGCTCAGCCCGGCTTCCGGGCGCGAGGGGATCGCCGGAATCGTCGATCCGCTCTGGACGCGGGTGCGCACCGAGGCCGAGACGGTGGTGCGCGACGAGCCGCAGCTCGCCTCGTTCTTCGTGGCGACCATCCTCAACCACCCGAGCCTGGAGGCGGCGGTGGCCCACCGCGTCGCCACCCGCCTCGGCCACGCCTCGCTCCCGACCGAACTCGTGGCGCACGGCTTCCACGAGGCGCTTCAGGACGATGCCCGCATCGGCCAGAGCATGCGCGCCGACATCCTCGCCGTGATGGATCGCGACCCGGCGACGACCCGCGCGATCGAGCCGCTGCTCTATTTCAAGGGCTTCCACGCGATCCAGGCGCACCGGCTCGCCCACTGGTACTGGGGCCACGACCGGCGCGACCTCGCGCTCTATCTCCAGAGCCGGTCGTCGGAAGTCTTCCAGACCGACATCCACCCCGCCGCCCGGATCGGGCGCGGCGTGTTCTTCGATCACGCCACCGGCCTCGTGGTCGGCTCCACCGCGGTGATCGAGGACGACGTCTCGATCCTGCACGCGGTGACGCTCGGCGGCACGGGCAAGCATGGCGGCGACCGCCACCCGAAGATCCGCCGCGGCGTGATGATCGGCGCGGGCGCCAAGATCCTCGGCAACATCGAGGTGGGGGCCTGCGCCCGCGTCGCGGCGGGCTCCGTCGTGCTCCGCTCGGTGCCGCCGCACACCACGGTCGTCGGCGTGCCGGCGCGGGTCGTCGGGGCCGCCGGCTGTGCCGAGCCCGCCCGCTCCATGGACCAGCTCGTGGCGATGAGCGAGTTCGTCGATATCGCCGGCGGGATCTGACGCCGCGCTCCCTGCCTCCGCCGGGTTGCCTGCCCTAGCGCGACGTGGCAAGCCGCCGACCACCATCCGAAGCCCCCACAGCGCTGCCGCCGGGATCGCGCGTCCCGGCGGCAGCGCCTCGCAAGAAGGTTGACGGCGTGACCAAGACCGAAGTCGCCAAGCTGCAGGATTACCTGCGCCGCAAGTTCGCCAACGCCAGCATCCGCGTGGTTGCGATGAAGACCGGCGATTCCGCCGAAGTGTTCATCGGCGACGAGTCGATCGGCGTGCTCGCCGACGACAAGGAGGACGGCGACGATTCCTTCACCTTCCGGATGGCGATCCTCGATATCGACCTGGAAGAGGACGCCTGAGGCGCCGCGAGCCTCCCGATCACGGATCTCCGCGCCGCCCCGGGCTCAGAGCGCTCTCCGCCAAAGTGGATACCGGTTCGGCGCAAGAGAGCGCGTCAAAACACGAACTTGGAGCCGTGTCCGATCGCGACGCGATCGGGAACGGCGCCAGAGCCTGTGGGCGGCGTTAGCGTTAACGAAACGTCTTTCTTAACAAGTCGTAAACGATCGGCCAGATTGCGCGTCACATCCTGAGAAGGAGCGTCGCGTCATGACCCTGAGCCCCTCTTCCATCGAATCGATTCAGGCGCTCGTCGTCGGCCTCGCGCTGGCGGGTCTGCTCGCGAGCGCCTTCGAATTCGCCACGAACCGGCGGGCGAGCTTCAAGCTGCTGGAGGCTGGCGGCGTCGCCGCGCTGGCCGCGCTGCCGATGATCGCGGTGGTCGCGCCCTTCATCATCCTGCGCAACACCCTGCGGGGCCGTCGCTTCGAGCACCGGCCGATCCCGTTCGTGATGATCGCGACGATGATCGCCTGCGGCTGGAGCCTGCTCTCGGGCCAGGTCGCCCTCGGCATGGCCCACCGGCTGGCCGGCCTGTAGGCGTCAGGCGCCGAACGCTGCCGAACGCTACTGCCGCACCCACATCACCCGCGCCATCCAGGCGACGTCGGCGAGCGGGACCGCCCGGTCCTCGTGATCGGGGTTGAGGGAGGCCAGTTCGATGGTGCGGGCGGTGCGGCGGCGCAGCTCCTTGGCCAGCACCTCGCCGTTGTTCAGCCGGGCGACGATCCGGTCGCCCTTGCGGATGCCGGCATTGGGGGCGACGATCAGCACGTCGCCGTCGCGGTAGAGCGGCAGCATCGAATCGCCCTGCACCTCCAGGGCGAAGGCGTGGTCGTCGCCGAGATCGGGAAACTCGATCTCGTCCCAGCCGGGTCCGCCCGTCGGAATCCCTTCCTCGTTGAACAGACGGCCCGATCCGGCCTGGGTCAGGCCGATCAGCGGCACCATCGTCCGGGTCTGGGCCTGATCGGAATCGACGAGGTGCAGGAAGTCGTCGAGGCTGGCGCCGGTGGCGGCGAGCACCTTCGCGATCGACTCGGTGGAGGGCCAGCGCTTGCGCCCGTCGGGCCCGACCCGCTTCGAGCGGTTGAAGCTCGTGGCGTCGAGGCCCGCACGCCGGGCGAGACCCGAGGCGGAGAAGCCGTGGCGCTCGGCCAATCGGTCGATCGCAGTCCAGATCTGCTCGTGCGACAGCATAGCGGCCTCAAACCGGCGCGTGTGCCGTTGAGACATACGGCCTAAAGTTAGGAAACTAGAACCCGCCGAACCCGGACGCAATCGGAGCATCCGGAGAGGCGAGTGTCGCATCTGAGCGGCCTTCGGTGAAGGCGCGAACCCCGTATCCGGTAACTCATGGCGACGGTTGCCGCGGGCAGGCCTGCGTTCTATCGCTCCGGAAGATTTACCCCCGGAGATCGGATGGCCCTCGTCTACAAGATCTGCCCGCGCGGCCTCTGGCGGGAGGCCGAGGCGCTCGGCCGCTTCACCGGCGCGCCGGTCGACCGCGCCGACGGCTTCATCCATTTCTCGACCGCGGATCAGGTCGCCGAGACCGCCGCCCGGCACTTCTCCGGGCAGGCGGACCTGCTGCTCGTGGCGGTCGAGGCCGAGGATCTCGGCGGCGCCCTGCGCTTCGAGCCGTCGCGGGGCGGCGCGCTGTTCCCGCACCTCTACGGCGACCTGTCCTTGAGCGCCGTGCGCTCCGTGGCCGACCTGCCCCTCGGGGCGGACGGGCGGCACGTCTTTCCCCCAGAGATCCCGCCGTCGGAGATCCCGCAGGCATGATCGACGCGCTGTTTCCCCTCGCCCGGCCGCTGCTGCACGGGCTCGACGCCGAGACGGCGCACGACCTGACGATCCGCGGCCTCTCGCTGCTGCCGCCGCGCCGGCCGCCGGCCGACGACGCGGCGCTCGCCGTCGAGGTGTTCGGGCAGCGTTTCCCCAACCCGGTCGGCCTCGCCGCCGGGTTCGACAAGGGCGCCCGGGTGGCGGACGCGCTGCTCGGCCTCGGCTTCGGCTTCGTCGAGGTCGGCGGGGTGGTGCCGCGGCCGCAGCCCGGCAATCCGCGGCCGCGGGTGTTCCGCCTGCCCCGCGACCGGGCGGTGATCAACCGCTTCGGCCTCAACAGCGAGGGGCTCGACGCGGTGGCGGACCGGCTCAAGGCCCGCGCCGGCCGCGGGGGCCTCGTCGGCGTCAATATCGGCGCCAACAAGGAGTCGCCGGACCGGCTCGCCGACTACGTCGCCTGCACCGCGCGGCTCGCGCCGCACGTCGCCTTCATCACCGTCAACGTCTCCTCGCCCAACACGCCGGGCCTGCGCGACCTCCAGGGCGAGGGCTTCCTCGACGACCTGCTCGCCCGCGTCGTCGCCGCCCGCGACGCGAGCGGATCGCCCGCCGCGGTGCTGCTCAAGATCGCCCCCGACATCGCGCTCGAAGGGCTCGACGCGATGACGGCGACGGCGCTCCGGCGCGGCATCCAGGGGCTCGTCGTCTCGAACACCACGATCGCCCGGCCCGCGACGCTCGCCGAATCCGCGCTCGCCAGGGAGACCGGGGGCCTGTCCGGCCGGCCGCTGTTCGGCCCGGCGACGCGGCTCCTCGCGGAGACCTATCTGCGCGTCGGCGACCGGATCCCGCTGGTCGGCGTCGGCGGCATCGACTCGGCGGAGGCCGCCTGGACCAAGATCCGGGCCGGCGCCCGCCTCGTCCAGCTCTACTCCGCCCTCGTCTATGAGGGGCCGGGACTGGTCGGCACGATCAAGCGCGGGCTGAGCCAGCGGCTGCGCGCGGAAGGGCTGACGAGCCTCGCGCCCGTCGTCGGGCGGGACGCGGCGGAGTTGGCAGGCAGACCGTAGCCGGAGAGGGGAGTTGGGTCGGCTTCAGTGGCCGGCCTGTTGCGGCGTCTCGGAGCCGCCGGCGCTCAGCGCGACCAGGACGTTGCGCAGAAAGGCCAGATCGTTGCCGATCTCGGGGTCGGGATCGTCGTCGCGGTCGAAATGCCGCTGCATCTGATCGACCCGCATCGCCACGGCGGATCGCATGATCTCGGCCACCGGATCCGGAACCTCGACATAGGCGGCGGCCGTATGATCTTCGCTCGACCAGTTCTCCCAGGCCGCGCGCGGACCGTCCCGCAGGACACGCGCCTCGACGAGGGCGTGAGTTGCGTCCTCGGCAAATCGGAAAGCTTTGGCGGAAAGTCTGACCATGCTGCGTCGTCCCGATCGCTGCCCGCTCAGCGGAACCGAAGATTCGCCTGCATGAGCAACGATCTGTAGTCGCTCAACGGCATATCAACACCTGGCTCCCAGGACCAGTGGTCGCCATGATCGTTCTCCACGAGCAGGAGAGGTCCGTAATCGTAGCCCGCCGGTCATCGCCACCATCGTCCTCGATCTTGCCTCGGGTTTGCGAAGGTCGAGATGCCGCCCGTACCGGCACGCACCCAGACCACACCGCCGACGTGGAAATGCGCGAGATCGACCGGGCGAACGTGATCGAGGCGTGCCCCCGCCGCATTGCCCATTCGAATCAGATCGAGCCTCGTTCGCCCCACCCGGCGCCGTCTCCCGCGAGGATGTACCCGATCGTCTGTCACGCGATCGGATCACTCGGAGGTTGTAATTCTTAAGGCCAAGCTATCGCGAACGGCAAATGGGAAACCGGGGTGGGGCCGTGGGGGAACGCCCGGCGCCGGCTTGGGCGAAGGGGCCGCGAACCTCGCACCGTGAACGATGATGCCGACGAGAGTTGCCCTTAATGCATAGCAATGCATTCTACCCGTCGAGCCAAGCTTTGAACGCATGAGAGGACTGCGACCGAACCCGATTGTGAGGGGCCGCGCCGCGCGATTATCTGCGGTTGCGACCACAGCGTTCCCCAGGATTTCGGCATGGACCGTTCGAACGGGCCCCTCAAGCGTTCCTCCGCCGCGGGCGGCTGGGGCGCGCTGAAGAGCTGCGGCAAGTTCCTGTTGGGAAGCCGCGCCCCGCTTTCCGGCGCGCGGGCCCTGCTCTCGGCCAACCAGCCGGACGGCTTCGACTGCCCCGGCTGCGCCTGGGGCGACCCGGCCCACGGCTCCTCCTTCGAGTTCTGCGAGAACGGCGTGAAGGCGGTCTCCTGGGAGGCGACCGATAAGCGCACGACGCCGCGCTTCTTCGCCAAGCACACCGTCTCGGAGCTGCGCGGCTGGACCGA
>NZ_BPRD01000179.1 GCF_022179745.1 Methylorubrum podarium | reverse complement strand
TCGGTCGGCGTACGCCGAAGCGCTCCAGCGTGAGCGGCCGCTTTTGCCGTCACGAGCGTCCGAGGCGGCCTGCTCCAGGGCATCCCATCACACCGATGATGACGAGGTGAGCCCGACCTTGCGGAAGGCCCAGGCTCGGCAATGCGGCAGGCGGAGCGGACGCTCTCGGTTCTGCACCACCCCCACCTCCGGCTCCTCCCCGCAAGGGAGAGGAGAGATGGCGTGGGTGCGCGTCACACCAACATCCCCATCGGGTTCTCGATCAGCTCCTTGAAGGCGGAGATCAGCTCGGCGCCCAGCGCGCCGTCGAGGACGCGGTGGTCGCAGGAGAGCGTGCAGGTCATGGCCTGGATCACCGCCGGGACGCCGTCCCTGACGACGACCCGCTTCTCGCCGGCGCCGACCGCGAGGATCGTCGATTGCGGCGGGTTGATCACCGCCGTGAAGTGCTTGATGCCGAACATGCCGAGGTTCGACACCGAGGTGACGCCGCCCTGATACTCTTCCGGCTTGAGCTTCTTGGCCCGCGCGCGGCCCGCGAAATCCTTCATCTCGTTGGAGATGGCGGAGAGCGTCTTCTGGTCGGCCTTGCGGATCACCGGTGTGTAGAGGCCGCCGTCGATCGCCACCGCGACGCCGACCTCGGCGTGCTTGAAGCGCAGGATGCGGTCCTCGGCCCAGACGGCGTTGGCCGTCGGCACGCGGGTGAGCGCGAGGCCCATCGCCTTGATGACGAAGTCGTTGACCGAGAGCTTGAACAGCGGCTTGCCGTCCTTGTCCTTGCCGGCGGAGGCGTTCAGCGTCTCGCGCAGCTTCATCAGCGCGTCGAGTTCACAGTCGACGGTGAGGTAGAAGTGCGGCGCGACCTGCATCGCCTCGGTGAGGCGCTTGGCGATGGTCTTGCGCATGCCGTCGAGCGGCACCTCCTCGAAGCTGCCCGCCTCGAAGAAGCCCTTGACCTGATCCAGGCTGAGGCCGGCCGGCGCGCCGCCCGCGGGCGCCGCCTTCGGTGCGGCCTTTTCCGGCGCGGGCGCGGCGGCCTTGGCCTCGGGCTTCGCCGGGGCGCCGGCCTTGGCCGTTCCGCCCTCCATCGCCGCCTGCACGTCGCGCTGGATCACCCGGCCGTGGGGACCGGAGCCCTTCACCGCCGAGAGATCGACGCCCTCCTGCTTGGCGATGCGGCGGGCGAGCGGCGAGGCGAAGACCCGGCCGCCGGTGCCCTGGGCCGCGGGCTCGGCGGCACCGTTCGGCCTAGCGCCCTCGGGCGCCTGATCGACCCGGGCATAGGACGCGTGGGCGCCGTCGGGCGCGGCGTTCTGATCGGGCGTGCTCTTCGGCTCGACCGGGGCGGTCTTCGCCTCGGCGCCGCCCTTGGGAGCCTCGAGGCTTCCCGGATCCTCGCCCTCCTCGGCGATCAGCGCGATCAACTCGTTGACCGGCACGTCGGCGGTGCCTTCGGCCACGAGGATCTTGGCGAGGACGCCCTCATCGACCGCCTCGACCTCCATGGTCGCCTTGTCGGTCTCGATCTCGGCGATGACGTCGCCGGACTTGATGGTGTCGCCCTCCTTCTTGAGCCACTTGGCGAGGTTGCCCTTCTCCATGGTCGGAGACAGGGCGGGCATCAGGACGTTGATGGGCATCGTGTCGTTCCCGAGCGGCCTTGAGAGGTAGGGTCAGTTGAGAGGGTTGTTGGGATCGAGGCTTTCCGCCTCCCACCCGGCACGGATGCGCTCGAAGGCTTCCTCCTCCGAGATGTCCGACTCCATCGCGTAGGCGCGGGCGGCCTGCCGCGCGAGATCGATGAGCAGGCGACCCCAGGTCGCCGGATCGTCGAAGGCCCGCCGGAGCGCGACGCTCACGGCACCATCGACGATCGAGGCGCGCACGATCTCGATCCCGCCCTGTTCCAGGGCGTCGGGCGGGATCTCGAGTTCTTCGAACTTTTCCGACATCTAAGCCCAGTTACTTGTAGCAGACGCTTTTGACCGCCTCGACGACCTCGGCCACGCTCGGCAGGGCCAGCTTCTCGAGATTGGCCGCGTAGGGCATCGGCACGTCCTTGCCGGTCACCCGCAGCACCGGCGCGTCGAGATAGTCGAAGGCATCGACCATCAGCCGGGCGACGATCTCGGCGCCGACGCCCGATTGCGGGAAGCCCTCTTCCACGCAGACGCAGCGGCCGGTCTTCTTGACCGATTCCACCACCGTCGCGCTGTCCATCGGGCGGATGGTGCGCAGGTCGATCACCTCCGCCTCGATCCCCTCCTCGGCGAGCGCCTGGGCCGCCTTGAGGGCGTAAGTCATGCCGATGGCGAAGGAGACGATGGTCACGTCCTTGCCGGGACGATGGATGCGCGCCTTGCCGATCGGCAGGACGAAATCCTCGATCTCCGGCACTGGGAAGGACTGGCCGTAGAGGATCTCGTTCTCGAGGAAGATCACCGGGTTGGGATCGCGGATCGCCGCCTTGAGCAGGCCCTTGGCGTCGGAGGCGGTGTAGGGCGCGATCACCTTGAGGCCCGGCACGTTCGAGTACCACGCGGAGTAGTCGTGGCTGTGCTGGGCGGCGACGCGGGCGGCGGCGCCGTTGGGACCGCGGAAGACGATCGGACAGCCGAGCTGGCCGCCGGACATGTAGAGGGTCTTGGCCGCCGAGTTGATGATGTGGTCGATCGCCTGCATCGCGAAGTTGAAGGTCATGAACTCGACGATGGGCTTGAGGCCCATGAAGGCCGCGCCGACGCCGATGCCGGCGAAGCCGTGCTCGGTGATCGGGGTGTCGACCACGCGGCGCGCGCCGAATTCCTGGAGCAGGCCCTGCGTGATCTTGTAGGCGCCCTGGTACTCGGCGACCTCCTCGCCCATGACGAAGACGGCCTCGTCCTTGCGCATCTCCTCGGCCATCGCGTCGCGCAGGGCTTCGCGGACGGTCATGGACTTCATCGGCGAGTCCGCCGGGAACTCCTCCATCACCGGGTCGGGCGCCTTGTTGGTGATGACGGCGGGGGAAGCGGGTGCCCTCGGCGCGTCCTCGCCCGTCTTGGCGGAGGCGGCCGAGGCGTCGGCCATGCCCTCGGCCTGCATGTCGGGGGTCGGGGCGGGCGCGCCGCCGGAGGCACCGTTGGGCTTGCCCTTGCCGCTGCTCGCGGCCGCGGCCGAGACGTCCTCGCCCTCGTCTGCGATGATCGCGATCGGCGTGTTGACGGCGACGTTCTCTGTGCCGTCCGCGACGAGGATCTTGGCGAGGATGCCCTCGTCGATCGCCTCGACCTCCATCGTCGCCTTATCGGTCTCGATCTCGGCCAAGACGTCGCCGGCCTTGACCGGATCGCCCTCCTTCTTCAGCCATTTGGCGAGCTTTCCCTCTTCCATGGTCGGAGAGAGGGCGGGCATCAGGATGTCGGTCGCCATTTGCGCTGCTCTATCGATCCGGGTGCGTCGGTCGGGCGTATTTTCGCGGGCTTGTTTTTGCGAAGGCCTCACCGGCCGCCGGCCGCAAAGGGCCGGAGGCGTGTCGGGGACACGTTCAGGCGCGGGCTTCGAGAAGGATGTCGGTCCAGAGCTCCGACGGATCGGGCTCGGGATCATGGGTCGCGAAGTCGGCGGATTCGTTGACGACCTCGCGGACCTTGGCGTCGATGCCCTTCAGGTCGGCCTCAGGCACGCCGTGCGCCTCGAGCAGGCGCTTGCGCACCATCTCGATCGGGTCGTGCTCGTCGCGCATCTTCGAGACTTCGTCCTTCGACCGGTACTTGGCCGGATCGGACATCGAGTGGCCGCGGTAGCGGTAGGTCTGCATCTCGAGGATGTAGGGGCCTTCGCCGGAACGGGCGTGATGGATGGCGCGCGCGGCGGCCTCGCGGACCGTGCGCACGTCCATGCCGTCGACCTGCTCGCCGGGAATGCCGAAGGAGAGGCCGCGCTTCGAGAAATCCGTCTGCGCCGAGGCGCGGGCCACCGAGGTGCCCATGGCGTAGCGGTTGTTCTCGATGACATAGACCACCGGCAGCTTCCACAGAGCCGCCATGTTGAAGCTCTCGTAGACCTGGCCCTGGTTGGCCGCGCCGTCGCCCATATAGGTGAAGCTGACCTTGCCGTTCTTGAGGTAGGCGTCAGCGAAGGCGAGGCCGGTGCCGAGGGCGACCTGCGCGCCGACGATGCCGTGGCCGCCGAAGAACTGCTTCTCGCGGCTGAACATGTGCATCGAGCCGCCCTTGCCGCGGGAATAGCCGCCGCGGCGCCCGGTCAGCTCGGCCATCACGCCCTTGGGGTCCATGCCGCAGGCCAGCATGTGGCCGTGGTCGCGGTAGCCGGTGATGTTCTGGTCACCGTCCTCGCCGGCCATCTGCATGCCGACGACGACCGCCTCCTGGCCGATATAAAGATGACAGAAGCCGCCGATCAGGCCCATGCCGTAGAGCTGGCCCGCCTTCTCCTCGAACCGGCGGATCAACAGCATTTCACGGTAGGCGTGAAGATCTTCGTCTTTCGTGAACTGGGGAATATTCGGGGCCGGCCGATGCTGCGGCGCGTCCGTTTCCGCCGCAGGTTTCCCCGCCTCGCTGCCCGCACCCATCGGCGTCCTCCCGCAATCACGCTGTTGGGAGGGGTTCTAGGGCAGCGATTTGCGGAAATCGAGGGGCGGGCTGACACCGATCAAATGCTGTTACCGCCACGGTTGCAACGATGACCGGACCGTGAAGACAGTGCAAATGAATCTTATCGATGCCTATTCTATCGGAAATAAAAATTCACGGGCCGATGATGACGAGGTCATTGGCATGCACGCGGCCGAGGACGACACGGGCTCGCTCCTCCAGGAGGTCGCGATCGATCTGCTCGCTGCGCAGCAGGGAGACACGGTGCTCCCAAATCGCCCGCTCGGCCTTGGCGGCATTCAGGTCCTGGGTCAGGCCGTAGGCTTCGACCTTCAGGATCCGCTTGGCTTCCAGGCCCCGGCTGCCGCTCTCGGCCTGATGCACGAAGTAGCCGACGACGAGAGCCGACACCGTCCAGAGGACGGCGGGGACGACGATGGCGCGGACGCGGCGACGGATGACCATGGCGGGCGGAAGCTTCGCTCGAACAGGGTGAAGAAAGCGTTTCCGCCCGGCACGATCGCCCGCCGCGCATGAAAAAGGCGTGGCAGCCCCGTGCGGCCGGCCACGCCCGATGCGGAGGAGCGCTTCAGCGACCGGCGAGCTGACGGATCGCGCTGCGGCCGGCGTAGAGCGCCTGCGCGCCGAGGCCCTCCTCGATGCGGATGAGCTGGTTGTACTTGGCCAGTCTGTCCGACCGAGCGAGCGAGCCGGTCTTGATCTGCCCGCAATTCGTCGCGACGGCGAGGTCGGCGATGGTCGAATCCTCGGTCTCGCCGGAGCGGTGCGACATCACCGCGGTGTAGCCGGCGCGCTGCGCCATATCGACGGCGGCCAGCGTCTCGGTGAGCGAGCCGATCTGGTTCACCTTGACGAGGATCGAGTTGCCGGTGCCCGTCTCGATGCCGCGGGCGAGCCGCTCGACATTGGTCACGAACAGATCGTCGCCGACGAGCTGCACCCGGCTGCCGATCCGGTCGGTGAGAAGCTTCCAGCCCTCCCAATCGTCCTCGGCCATGCCGTCCTCGATCGAGAGGATCGGGTAATCCTGCGTCAGCTTGGCGAGGTACTCGACCTGCTGCTCGATCGAGCGGGTCTGGCCCTCGCCTTCGTAATGGTAGGCGCCGTCCTTGAAGAACTCGGTGGAGGCGCAGTCGAGCGCGAGCACGATGTCGCTGCCGGGCTTGAATCCGGCCGCGTTGACCGATTCCATCACGAAGTCGAGGGCGGCTTCGGCCGACGGGAGGTTCGGGGCGAAGCCGCCCTCGTCGCCGACATTGGTGTTGTGGCCGGCCTTCTTCAGTGCGCTCTTGAGGGTGTGGAAGATCTCGGCACCCATCCGCACGGCGTCGGAGAGCGAGGCGGCGCCGACCGGCATCACCATGAATTCCTGGAAGTCGATCGGGTTGTCGGCGTGGGCTCCGCCGTTGACGATGTTCATCATCGGCACCGGCAGCACGCGGCCCTGAACGCCGCCGACATAGCGGTAGAGCGGCAGGCCGGCGGTCTCGGCGGCGGCCTTCGCCACGGCGAGCGAGACGCCGAGGATCGCGTTGGCACCGAGCCGCGCCTTGTTCGGCGTTCCGTCGAGGGCGATCATCGCCTCGTCGACGGCGACCTGGTCCTCGGCATCCATGCCGCCGATCGCGTCGAGAATCTCGTTCTGCACGGCATCGACGGCCTTGAGCACGCCCTTGCCGTTGTAGCGGCCCTTGTCGCCGTCGCGCAGCTCGACCGCCTCGTGGGCGCCGGTGGAGGCGCCGGAGGGGACCGCGGCGCGGCCGAAGGAGCCGTCCTCCAGCAGAACATCGACCTCGACGGTGGGATTGCCACGGCTGTCGAGGATCTCGCGGGCGGCGATGTTGGTGATCGCGGTCATGGGCGCTCCTTGGCGGCGCGTCGCGGCGGGGTCGTCTCGCGGATGCTTTCGAGACCCGCGCGTCCTGCGACGCTCTGCGTCGCGGGCTTATCCGTCAACCTCGGGACCTCGGCAAGCTCCCGGCGCGCGCCCGAGGCCGAGCCGCTTCGACAAATTCGGTTCAATGCCGCGTTTTTTCAGGTGACCCCGGCCGATCCGAAGGAATCCCTGGCATTCCCTCCGTGCCATATGCGGCCGGGCGGAGGCCGCGTATAGGCTCACCATGGATCCGATCGAGACTCACGCCAAGCAACTCGGACGTCAGACGCCGCTGCCCGCCTCGCCGGAAGCCGCGGAGCTCGACCGCGTTCCGAACCCGCACGCCGACACCGATTATCTCGCCCGTTTCACCGCGCCGGAATTCACCTCGCTCTGCCCGGTGACCGGGCAGCCGGATTTCGCGACGCTCGTCATCGACTACGTGCCGGATCGCTGGCTCGTCGAATCGAAGTCGCTGAAGCTCTACCTCGGGGCCTTCCGCAACCACGGCGCCTTCCACGAGGATTGCACCGTCGGCATCGGGCGGCGGCTCGTCGCCGTGCTCGAACCGCGCTGGCTGCGCATCGGCGGCTACTGGTATCCCCGCGGCGGCATTCCGATCGACGTGTTCTGGCAGACCGGCGAGCCGCTCAAATCCGTCTGGCTGCCGGACCAGGGCGTGGCGCCCTATCGCGGCCGGGGCTGACCCGCCCGTATCAGTCCTCGTCAGTGCTGCTCCGCGAGCACGCGGACGGTGCGGGCGATCAGCCGCTCCTGCGCCTCGATCGGGCCGCCATGGACGACGGCGACCGCCTCCAGCATCCGCTCCAGGTCGTCGCGCTCCGACGCGTCGAGCTTCTCCCGCAGGAGCGGCGCGAGGTGATCGACCGCGGTGTTGGCGTCGGAGGCCTGGGCGGCGGCGTGGCGGATATAGGCCATGCGCGTGCCGTGGTCGTCGTCCGGGGCGGTGACCTTGCGCATCTCCGCCTCGATGGCCGCCTCCTGCTCCGGCGTCGGGGTACCGCGGGCGAGCGCCACCAGCATCATCAGCACCCCGGCGGCGTCGGCCGGGTCGCGAATCGCGCGCAGCGGCGCCGCCCGGAAGGCCGCCTCGCTCCTCGCCCTCAGCTTCGCGTTGCGCCGGTCGCCGAGGAAGCGGTCGAGCTGCTCCATGCCGTTGCCGTAGATGAAGTAGTACATCAGCCCGGTCATGACGGCGCCGACGACGGCTGCGACGACAGGCATGATTCCCCCCGACTCTGCTGCGCTGCGGCGGAACTTGTCGCATCGCCGTCGGGGGAGCAATCCTGGCGCTGCGCATCCTTGCCTGCCCCGGCCGCCGTCCGTCGGCCGCTCCGGGACACCGCCGCCAAAGAAAAAGGCGGCCGGTTGCCCGGCCGCCCTCTCCATCCGTGCGAGGCTCAGGCCTCAGTAGCCGTAATCGTAGTAGCCGTAGGCCGGACGGCCGTAATAGCGATCGCGGGCATAGGCGTCGCGCGCCGCGCCAGCGGCGATCGCGCCGGCCGCGAGACCCGCGATGCCGAGGCCGACGGCCGCACCGGTGCCGATGCCGCGGCGGCGGCCGCCGTAATAGGCGCGCGGGCCGTAGCCGCCGTGGTAGCCGTGATGGTGGCCGTAGCCGCGGCCGTAGGGGCGGGCATCGGCGGAGGTGGCGGTCAGGGTGCCGACCGAAATGAGGGCGGCGGTCACGAGGGCGAGCTTGCGCATGGCGTCCTTTCCGATCCGGAAGCGTCTTGACGGGCAAACACCCGAGCTTCGCCGGAAGTTCCCGCCACGTCGGGCATCAAACAAGTCGGGCGTCAGATCCGGGAAGGATTGAGGCCTCCACCGGACTGCCGTTGTTCTCGATTGCACTCGAACGTGGCGCAGGTCGCCTGAACGAAACCTGAAGCGGGTCGGACCCGAACCGGTCTCACGCCTTTGCGAGACGGTCGAAAGTCATGAGCGTCTCAACCAGAAGGGGCAGGTCGGCGAGCGCGACCATGTTCGGCCCGTCGGAGGGTGCGCGGTCGGGCTCGGGATGGGTCTCGATGAAGACGCCCGCCACGCCCACCGCCACCGCCGCACGGGCGAGCACCGCGACGAATTCCCGCTGGCCGCCGGAGGTCGCCCCCTGGCCGCCGGGCTGCTGAACCGAGTGCGTCGCGTCGAACACGACCGGGGCGCCGCCGGTGACGCGGGCCATGATCGGCAGCGAACGCATGTCCGAGACGAGCGTGTTGTACCCGAACGAGGCGCCGCGTTCCGTGACGATGACGTTGGGGTTGCCGGCCTCGGTCACCTTGGCGGCGACGTGCGCCATGTCCCAGGGCGCGAGGAACTGTCCCTTCTTGACGTTGACCGCCCGCCCCGTGGCGGCCGCCGCGAGCAGGAGGTCGGTCTGGCGGCACAGGAAGGCCGGGATCTGCAGGATGTCGACGGCCTGCGCCGCACGCTCGCACTGCTCGGCCGCGTGCACGTCGGTGAGGACCGGGAGGCCGAGGCTCTCGCGGATCTCGGCGAAGACCGGCAGCGCCTCTTCGAGGCCGACGCCGCGGGCCGAGCGGCCGGAGGTGCGGTTGGCCTTGTCGAAGGACGATTTGAAGACGAGGCCGATCCCGAGCCTTTCCGCCATCTCCTTGAGGGCGGCGGCGACTTCGAGGGCGTGGCTCCGCCCTTCGAGCTGGCAGGGGCCGGCGATCAACGCCAGCGGCAGGTGGTTGGCGAAGGCGACGCCGCCGGTCCGAACGACGGTGCCGGAAGTCTGATTGGTCTCGGGCATGGCTCCCGCTCTAGCCCGGCCCCGCCGCGCGGGAAAGACCGCGCCCGGTCCGATCCGCCGCCAGACGGCACAGGCTGCCGGCACTGAGGCCGTCCGGCCGGTCGCCGGGGTCGCAGCGCAGAACCGCGCCGCCGACGCGGCCGAGCTGCGGTGCGCCGGTGAGCAGGCTGTCCTGGTGGAGGCGCAGGGCAAGGGTCTCGACCGCTTCCGCCGACGCGCCGGCCAAGGTCTGCGCGGCGAGCCCGATCAGGACGAAGAACGCGCGCGGCGGCTCGCGCCGGTCCGAGCGGAACACCAGCCGCCGCGGGCTCGCGCATTCGAGGCTCATCCGGTCGGCGTCGGCGGCGCGGAACACCACCAGCGGGCCGCTGCGCCCGGCCAGGGCGACGCCGGTGCCGCGGATCAGCCGGACGGTGAGGGCGTCGCAGGAATCGGCCCGCGCGGCCGTTCCGAGGATGAGGAAGAGGCCGGCGAGGAGGGCGCGCAGGATCATGCGGCGAGCCATAGCACGTCCGCCCTCACGCCGCTTCGCCGAGCATGGCGCGCCGCTGCCGGTCCAGCTCCTCGCTGTAGCGCTTCAGCGTGTGGCTCTCCGTCAGCAGCCCGATGACCTTGCGGCTCTGGGTGTCGTCGAGCACGGCGAGCGCCTCGCTCTCGGCCTGATCGAACGCCGCCGCCGCCTGCTTGACGCTCATGTCGGCGAGCAGAAACGATTTCGGGTAGCGGACGACGTCGGCGAGGCGCGCCGGATCGCCGCCGTTGTCGGCGGCGCGGGCATGGGCCTCGGGCACGAGGACGATGCCGGCATAGCGGTCGTGCGCGTCCACCACGACCACGCGGGAGGGCGAGCCCAGCGGGTGGGCGCGCAGGAACGTCGCCATCGGCGTGTCGAGGGAAACGGGCCGGATATCCTTGCGCATCATCCGTCCGACGGTGAGGTTTCGCATCCAGCCGACATCGTGGGCGCTGCGGATGGTCTCGCCGCGGAGATGAAAGCGCCAGGTGGCGAAGGAGTAGCCGAAGGTCTTTCGCACGGTGAGCGAGGAGGCGATCACCGAGGCGAGCACCAGCCCGGTCACGGGGAAGCTTCCGGTCATCTCGAGGGCGAGGAAGGTCATGGTGAGCGGGCCGCCGACGATGGCGACGGCGAAGGCGCTCATGCCGACCACGGCGTAGCCGACCGGCGCGAGGCCGAACTGCTCGAAGCCGGGCCAGAGCATCGGCGCGAGGCCGGCGAAGAGGCGGCCCACCAGCGCGCCGAGGAACAGCGACGCGAAGAACAGGCCGCCGCGGAAGCCCGATCCGATCGAGATCGCCGAGGCCGCCGCCTTGGCGACGACGAGACCGGCCAGCGCGCCGAGCCCCACGCTCGCCTCCGGGGCAAGGTAGATGTGAAGCGCGCCGTGCCCGGCCGAGAGCACCTGCGGCGTCGTCGCCAGGGCAAGGCCGCCGACGCACAGGCCGCCGAGGATCGGCCGCACGGCCGCGGGCAGGCGCGAGGCGCGAAACCCGCGCTCCACCAGCGCGACGCCGCGCATCAGCAGCACCGCGAGGCCGGCGCAGAGGAGCCCGAGGGCGAGGCAGGGCAGCGTGTCGCCCGCATCGACCGCCGTGCTCTTGGCCAGCGCCAGGGCGCCGACATCGACGAAGGCGGCCTGCGGCGCCAGCGCACGCATCACGAGGCTGCCGCACAGGGCCGCGACGACGACGGGGGCGAGCGTCGCGATGGTGTAGGTGCCGATGATGAGCTCGAAGGCGTAGAAGGCGCCGGTGAGCGGCGAGCCGAAGGCGGCGGCGATGGCGGCCGCCGAGCCGCAGCCGACCAGGGTGCGCAGGTCCGAGCGCCGCATCTCGAAGGCGATGCCGAGCCGTGAGGCGATCCCCGCCGCGACCTGCGTGTAGCCGGCCTCAAGCCCGACCGAGGCGCCGCTACCGTTCGAGACGACGTTCTGCACCGCCACGTCGAGGGAGCCGCGCAGCGACATCCGCCCGCCATGCAGCGCGTTCGCCTCGATGGGATCGACGACGGCGCGCTTGTTCTTGCCGCGCCCCCGGGTCGAGACCAGGAGCAGCAGGCCGAGAACGGCACCGCCGAGCGCCGGCGCTAGGAAGGGGAGTCCCATCAGCCCCTCGGTGGGAAGGTCCGTGAGGCTGCTGAGGCGCTGGCCGGCGGGAAGCCGGTAGAGCACCTCGCGCAGGAGCTGGCTGGCGCCGCTCATGGCGGCGACGGCGAGACCGCCGACGCAGCCAGTCACGGCGGCGAGCAGCACCAGAGCCACTTCGCTTCCCCGCACCCAGGCCCGAAGCCGTGCCGGCGCCTGGACCAGCGGAGCGGTGGCGAGGGGAGATGGGGATGGACTCATCGCGCTCGCGGTGGACTGCGGGGGGCTTGGCGTGGGGACTTCGACCGGGTCGAGGCCATGGTGCCTCTGCATCCGCCGTCTAGCACCCGTGCATCGGCGGTGCGATCCGTTGCGGGATGCATTCAAGGTGCTTGAAATGCCGCGAGCCTCGGGATAAGTCCCCCCTCACGTGCCGCCGTAGCTCAGTTGGTTAGAGCACTAGATTGTGGATCTAGGGGTCCCCCGTTCGAGCCGGGGCGGTGGTACCATCCAATTCGTGATGATGCTGAAGGGGTTGGCCCTGTGCCGACCCCTTTTTCGTTGTGACGACGCTTCCGGGGCGACGGCTTCGGGAGGCGGGGCAACGTCAACAATCGCCCGTCGCCTCGGCTTCGTGCAAGGCAGTCCGCGGCGTCAGCCGGCCACGGCCGGCTTCGGGATCGGCGAGCGGGAGAGCGTCTGGATCTCGCGCGGCGCCCGTCCGGCCTTCTGGGCGATGTCCGCCTCCTGCTCGGCGATCAGTTGGCGGGCCGGCTCGTCGCCGTCGAGCCCGCCGAGGATTTCCATCGGCACGCGCCGGTTCGAGGCGCGTGTTCCGTCCGCGAAGACGACGTCGAAGAGGACGAAGCCGCGTTGCTGCGGCAGAGATTTGGTGCGCTTGGACATGCGCGCTGATAGGCGGCCTTCAGCGATTCAGGCAATGGCGTTGAATGCAGGCGGGGTCGTCCCCGGCGCAGGGCCGAGAAGGGCAGCGATGAACGAGTGGGTGCATCTCGAAACCGGCGACGTGCCCGGTGGCGGCAAAAGCCTCGCCCTGATGCAGCGGGGCAGCGAGTTCTCGATCATCGTCGGCACCATCGAGCTGATGAACAGCACGCGGGGTGACTCGGAGGAGGCGCTGGCCTCGCTCACCTGCGCCCGGCTGGCCGACCGGCCGGCGCCGCGCCTGCTGATCGGCGGTCTCGGCATGGGCTTCACGCTCCGCGCCGCACTCAAGGGCCTCGGACCGGACGCCCGGATCGTGGTCGCCGAACTCGTGCCCGCGGTCGCCGCCTGGGCGCGCGGACCGCTCGCCTCGGTCTTCGGCGGCTGCCTGGACGATCCGCGCGTCGAGTTGCGCGAGGTGGACGTGAACCGGCTGATCCAGTCCGAGCCCGCCGGATGGGACGCCGTCCTCCTGGATGTGGATAACGGCCCGGAAGGGCTGATGCGGCGCGCCAACGACCGCCTGTACGACGAGTGGGGCCTGAAGCGCGCGCAGTGGGCGCTCAAGCCGGGCGGGACGCTGGGCGTCTGGTCCGGCACGCCGGACAGGAAGTTCAAGGCGCGGCTTCAGCGCCTCGGCTTCGCCGTCGACGAGGTGCGCCTGCCCGCGAGCGGATCGAGCGGCCCGCGCCACGTCATCTGGCTCGCGACGCGGCCCTGACGCTTTCTGCGCAGGCCTTCACCCGATCCTCGAGACGCGTCTGCCCAGGGCCAAAGGCATCCGGCGATGCGTCGAAGCTTCGCAGGATACCGGAGGCGTCCGCGTCTCAGCGATCCGCCTTCTCGCCCGCGACCGTGAGGTCGACGTAGCGCTTCGTCGTCGGGCCGATCAGGTCGCGCACGCGGCGCGCCATCGCCTCCTCTTCCTGGAGCGACTGCCGGAAGCCCGTCAGGCTCCCGCCCTGCCCCGCCGCCTCGCCGATGGTGAGGAGAGATTCGTAGGCCGCGATCTCGAAATTCTCGAAGGCGTGGTTGGCGTAGGTGTTCTTCAGGATCTCGTCCTGCGCCGGCGTGTGGCCCAGAGCCATCATGTTGCCGACGAAGCCGAGAATGCCCTCCTTGATCGCCGAGGGGCTGTCGCCCAGCGCCTGAAGCGCCTCCTCCAGGCGGGTCCGCTGGCCGTGGGTCTCCTCGATGTGGCGGCGCAGCGCCTCCTCCATCTCGGGATAGCGGGTCAGCCGCTCCACCTGACGCTCCATGATCTGCAGGGCCTGCATCTCCAGGGCGTGGGTGTTCTTGAGGGCGGTGACGTAGATCTCGCGCGTGTCGAGCGCCATGGTGATGGTCTCCTGTTCGATGGGTGCGGTGTGATCCGGCAAGGATCGCCCGGCCGTCGGCGCGGCCGGGCGCAGGAGCGATCAGCCGATCTGCTCGCTCTGGGCAGCGCTGTCGGGACGGGCCGGACCGAGCACCGGCTCCTGTCCCATGGGAGCGTTCTGGACCACGTTGAAAGTGCCCTTGCCGTCGAGCGACGGACCGCTCGTCCAGCGGCCTTCCGGCGGCGGGGTGCCGTCGCGGTTGGTGGCGAAGAAGCTGTAATTGTACTTCTGGTTCTCTTCCGCCTGCGGGAAGGAGTTCGGGATCGGCAGGGCACCCGCGTGGCCGCCCACTTCCTCGATCACCGAGAGCCATTGCTGCTGGTGCATCGTGTCGCGGGCGATGAGGAAGCTCCACATGTCCTTCATGCCCGGATCGTTGGTGGCGTTGGACAGGCGCACGGCGAGCGTCCGGCCCGTCGCCTCGGCGGCGACGTTGCAATACATGTCCGCCGCGAGGTTCCCGCTCGCGTAGATGTGGTTCATGTCGAAGGGGACGCCGTCGGCATTGCCCGGAAACGCGGCCATGCCCGAGGAGAGCAGGTGCTTGTGCAGCATCCCCTCGGCGATGTGGCGCGGGTTCTCGCCGCTCATCACCGCCGCCGACGCCATCGTCGGGGCGGTGATGAGCGGCGA
>NZ_BPRD01000178.1 GCF_022179745.1 Methylorubrum podarium | reverse complement strand
CGCGTCGGCCCGCGGCCGGCTCGAGCGGAAAGCGAGGCGCCCCGCATGTCGACCACCGTTCTCATCATCGACGACGATCCCGTCCAGCGCCGCCTCGCCGAGGCGATGGTGCGCCGCCTCGGCTTCGAGGCTCGGGTCGCGGAGAACGGTCACGACGGGCTGGCCCTGCTGCGGGCCGGCGAGAGCGTCGACGTCGTGCTGCTCGATCTGGTCATGCCCGGCGGCATGGACGGGCTCGGCGTGCTGGCCGAGATGCGCAAGAGCGGCATCGACACGCCGGTCATCGTGCAGACCTCGAACGGCTCCATCGACGCGGTGGTGAACGCCATGCGCGCGGGCGCCGTCGATTTCGTGGTGAAGCCGGCCGGCGCCGAGCGGCTCCAGGTCTCGATCAAGAACGCCCTGCGGGTCGATCAGCTCGAGGAGGAGGTGCGTCGCATGCGCCGCCGTGCCTCCGGGGCGCTCGGCTTCAAGGATCTCGCCTCGAAGAGCCCGGACATGGAGCGGGTGATCCGCCTCGCAGAGCGGGCGGCGAAATCGAACATCCCCGTCCTGATCGAGGGCGAATCGGGTGTCGGCAAGGAGGTGCTGGCCCGGGCGATCCAGGGTTCGGGCGACCGGCGCGGCAAGCCGTTCGTGACGGTGAACTGCGGCGCGATCCCCGAGAACCTCGTCGAGTCCACCCTCTTCGGCCACGAGAAGGGCGCCTTCACCGGCGCCACCGAGCGCCATGTCGGCAAGTTCGTCGAGGCCTCGGGCGGCACGCTGTTCCTCGACGAGATCGGCGAATTGCCGCTGGACGCACAGGTGAAGCTGCTGCGGGCGCTGCAGGAAGGCGAGGTCGATCCGGTCGGCGGCAAGCGCGCTGTGCGCGTCGATATCCGCCTGATCTCCGCGACCAACCGCTCGCTGCTCGATCTCGTGAAGCAGGGCAAGTTCCGCGAGGATCTCTATTACCGCCTCAACGTCTTCCCGATGACGCTGCCGCCGCTGCGGGCGCGGCGCGAGGACATCCCGGATCTGGTGCGCTCGTTCTGCGCGCGGTTCGCGGCGGAGGAAGGCAAGCGCCTGCGCGGCATCACGGCGGAGGCGATGGCGCTGCTCACCCGCTACCCCTGGCCCGGCAACGTGCGACAGTTGGAGAACGCCCTGTTCCGCGCGGTCGTGCTCGCCGACGGGGACGAGCTGACGGTGACGGAGTTCCCGCAGATCGCCGCGCAGGTCGAGGGTTTCGACGTGCGCATCCCGCCGCTCCCGGCGCAGGCCGCCCTTCCCGCGGGCACGCTCGAGCCGGTGCGGGAGATCGTCCGAGTCGAGGTGCGCGACCCGCACGCCATGTCCCTCGTTCTCGAGGAGACCGGCGATATGAAGACGATGGAAGCGGTCGAGGCGGAGGTGATCCGCTTCGCCCTGCAATTCTACCGCGGCCGAATGTCGGAGGTGTCCCGGCGCCTCGGAATCGGCCGATCCACCCTTTACCGCAAGCTCAAGGAACTCGGCCTCGACGAGGGGGAGCGGTCCGAGGACGCGGCCTGAGGGTGGAACAGGGGATGGTGCTCGGCTGTTCGCCTCCAGGATCAGGCTTGGCCGTGAGCCGTGGTCGTGTGGTTGCGCACGGCCGTGCTTCGGTCGATGATCTTTAAGCAGAGCTGCGGCATTCTCGGCCGTATCCAGGGAGTTGCCGACATGCGCGCTGCATCGGGAGCCGGAACGGGCGTCGCACGGACTCTGTCCGTCGCCTTGGCCGCCCTCCTCGCCTTCGGCCAAGCCCCGGCCCGTGCCGAGGAACCGTCCGCCGCCGAGAGCGGCATCGTCATCCGCAAGGCCGCGGTCGACCCCGCGGACGGGGCTGCCGTGTCCCCGGAGGCGAGCGAGGGCACGTCCCCGGCCGCGGAAGCCCCCGCGCCGCCCGCCGAGCCCGCCCCGGTCACCATCGTCGAAGGACCGCCCGCTCCGGTCGCGCCGAGCGAACCGCTCCCGGCGGCCGTCTACGCGCGCCTCAACGACAGCGCGCCGCTGCTGCAGCGGCTGACGGCCAAGGATCGCGAGGCGATCCAGGCCTTCTACGCCCTCGGCAACTTCAAGCCGGTCTGGATCGAGAAGGGCGCCTTCAACGCCGACGCCGCGATCGCGCGCCTGCGCGCGGCGGGCGAGGACGGTCTCGATCCGAACGCCTATCCGGTGCCGGCGGTGGGCAAGCTCAGCCGCCCGGACACCGACGCCGAGATCGCGGAGGCCGACCTCAAGCTCTCGGCCTCCCTCGCCCTCTACGCCCGCGACGCCCGCGGCGGACGAGTCAATCCGGCCGCGATCTCGAAGCTGATCACCCCCACCCTCGATCTGCCGCCGGCCGACATGGTGCTGGCCCGCCTCGCCGCGGCGGGCGCGCAGGCCGGAGCGGTGCTGCAATCCTACAATCCGCGCCAGCCGGGCTACCTCGCCCTGAAGGAGCGGCTCGCCGGCCTGCGGATCGGACGGACGCACGGGGCGCCGAGCGTGACGCTTCCCGACGGCCCCGTCCTCAAGCTCGGGATGAACGATCCGCGGGTGCCGCTGCTCCGCAGCCGGTTCGGCCTCGAGGCGCGCTCCGGGGGCACCCTCGATGCCGCGCCCGGCGAGGCCGACGCCTACGATCGCTCCGTCGCCGACGCCGTGAAGGATTTTCAGCGCAGCCGCGGCCTCCCGGCGAGCGGCACGCTCACCCGCGCCACCGTCGCCGCGCTCGCCAACCCGAGCGTGCCGAAGACGAGCGCCAGCGAGGCCGACATCCTCGTCAACATGGAGCGCTGGCGCTGGCTGCCGTCCGAGCTCGGACCGGACTACGTCCTCGTCAACGTGCCGGAATTCAAGCTGAAGGTGTTTCGCGGCGGCAGCCTGCGGGACGAGACGCGGGTCATCGTCGGCAAGCCGACGAGCCCGACCCCCATCTTCTCGGGGATGATGGAGTACGCCGTCGTCAATCCGTCCTGGTACGTGCCGCCCTCGATCCTCAAGCAGATGCTGGCCTCGGGCAAGACGGCCGGATTCGAGGTCGTGCGCCGGGGCAACGTGATCTCCCTTCGCCAGCCGCCGGGGGAGCGCAACGCGCTCGGCTTCATCAAGTTCATGTTCCCCAACCAGCACGCGGTCTACCTGCACGACACGCCGAACCGCTCGCTGTTCTCGGCCTCGACCCGCGCCTTCAGCCACGGCTGCGTGCGCGTGGACGACCCGTTCCGTTTCGCCGACGCGGTCCTGCCGAACTGGACCGAGGAGCGACTGAAGAAGCTGATCGGCAAGGGCGAGCGGACCCTGCGCCTGCCCGAGAAGCTGCCGGTGCATCTCGCCTACTTCACCGCCGAGGTGGACGATCTCGGCTCCTACCGCACCCTGCCCGACCTCTACGGCTACGACGGGCCGATGAAGGTCGCGCTCGGCCTCGCCGCCCGCTCGGAGGCGGTGGCGAAGGCACCCGCGACGACGAAGCGGAAGGCGGCCGAAGCCCGCCCGGCCCCGCGCCAAGCCGCTTCGCGCGAGGCCGTGCGCAGCGAGCGCCGCGCGGAACCGCGCCGGACCCGCGACATGTTCGGCGATCCCTGGAGCGGCCAGACCTACGAAACCTCGCAGCGCAGCTTCTGGTAGGTCCGCGCCCACCACGTTTCCCGCCCGGATGGCAGTTGCGTCGCTCCGGGCGGGACAGCGTGCGGCGAAGCTCTTGCAAGGCTCTTTTTTGCCACGGTTCCCCCGTAGCCGTCGCTGAAGACGGCGAGCAGCACGGGCCCCGACGACCCGCCTTTCCGGTCCTCGGTCATCCTTGCGCTCCGCGACATCACCGATGTCGCGGCCGTTCCGCGAGGTGAGGACCATGCTGCGCACGATCCGGGACCGCCTGACCTCGAACCGGACTTCGCATCCCCCGCGCCTCAAGCGCCTCGCATCCGCGGCCGGCGCCATGGCCGCGTTGCTGCTGGCCGGCACCGCCGAGACCCAGAATGCGGTCGCCAACGGCGACACCCGCAGTCTCTCCCTGGTGCACGAGCATACCGGCGAGAGCCTCTCGGTGACGTTCAAGCGCGACGGCCGCTTCGACCGCGCCGCCCTCGACCAGCTCAACTGGCTCCTGCGGGACTGGCGCGAGAACGAGTCCACCAAGATGGACCCGCGCCTGTTCGACGTCGTCTGGGAGGCGCAGCGCTCCATCGGCTCGACCGCGCCGCTGCGCATCGTCTCCGCCTATCGCAGCCCGAAGACGAACGGGATGCTGCGGCGCCGCTCCTCGGGCGTGGCCGAGACCAGCCAGCACATGCTCGGCAAGGCCATGGACTTCTTCCTGACCGACGCCTCGATCGACCAGATCCGTGCCATCGGCATGCGGATGCAGCGCGGCGGCGTCGGCTGGTATCCGCGGTCCGGCTCGCCCTTCGTCCACCTCGATGTCGGCTCGGTGCGCTCGTGGCCGCGCATGAGCCACGACCAGCTCGCCCGCCTGTTCCCGGACGGCAAGACCGTCCACCTCCCCGCCGACGGCAAACCGCTCGCCCGCTACGAGGAGGCGCGCGCCGAAATCCTGTCCCGCGGCGGCACGGTGCTGGGCTACACGGCTCTGGCCAGCGCCGACGAGATGGACGACGGCCCCGGCCTCAAGGGCTTCTTCGCCTCGCTCTTCGGTGGCGGCGGCGGCACCGATGCGCCCCCGGCCGCGCTCGCCGGCGCCCCGGCGGCGAAGGGACGGACCAAGCCGAGCGTCGTGGTCGCGAGCGCCGATCCCGCCGATACGAGCGCGGCCATGGCCTACGCCGCATCGGGCGCCTCCGAGACCGCGCGCGCCCCCGCTCTGCGCGGAGACCGCGCCTCGGCGAAGGAATTGCTGACCGGTGAGACGGACCAGTCCGTCGTCGCGCCGCTGCCGCCGCGGCGCCCCTCCGAGTTCGCCGTCGTCGCGACCGCCCTCACCATCCCGCTGCCGCCGCAGCGCCCGGTGCGGCTCGCCTCCCTCAACGGCGAAGGCATCAGCGGCATGGTGCATGTCGCGGAGGCCGGGATCGAACCCGCCGCGCTGTCAACCGAGTCGGGCGCGGCCGAGCCACGCCTCGTGCCCGCGGATGCCGACCCCCGCGAACAGGTGCGTAGCCTGCTCTTCTCCGCGGTTCAGGGCGTGTCGGAGCCCGCCGCGGCGACCGCACCGGTCCGCGTCGCGCTGGCGCGTCCGCGCCCCGTTGAGGCGCTGCCCGCGGAGGCGTTGTTCACTCCGGCGGAGACGGTGGCGAACCGCTTCTCGACCGCACCGGAGACGCTCTCCGCCGCCCGCTTCACCGGCTCCGCCGCGACGGGATCGGCCGGGGGTCGTTGAGGCCGGAGCATCGGCGCCGCCTCGCGGGCCGTCGACGGCGCGACCCGCCTCTCTCCGGCTGACGGTCAAGGCGCTGTCGTCATTGCGAGGCGAAGCCGTGGCAATCCAGGGCGCGATATTTCCGGAGAGGTCGCGCGCTGGATCGCTTCGGCTCCGCCTCGCGATGACTGGAGAGGGGCACAGCCCGAACTAACCGGCCCCGGCCGGACGTCGTAAAGAACCTCGCGACGACGCGCGGTCCTACGCCATGCCGAGCGCCTGGAGGTACAGTTCGAGGATCGCCTCCTCTTCCTGGCGCTCGTCGTGGTCGCGCTTGCGCAGGGAGATGATCTTGCGCAGCACCTTCACGTCGAAGCCGTTGGCCTTGGCTTCGGCGTAGACGTCCTTGATGTCGCCCGCGATGCCGGCTTTCTCCTCTTCGAGGCGCTCGATGCGCTCGATGATGCTCTTGAGCTGGTCGGCGGCGACCGAGGACGGATCGACGGCGGGGGCAGGCGAGGCAGCCATGGCGGCGCTCCTTCACGCGAGGGATGGCGTGCGCCCGAAGGCCCACGCCGGATGTCCGGGGATTACGGCATCAACCTTACCCGCTCGTTGATGCCCGACCGGCCTCAGTGGCCGCCGCCGCCGGAGGCGAAGCGCGTCTGCTGCTCGGGGCTCGCCTCCGTCTGGTGCTTCTGCTTCCACTCCTCGTAGGGCATGCCGTAGACGTGCTCGCGGCTCTGGTCCTTGGACAGGCGGAGGCCCCGCTCATCGGCGGCGTCCTTGAGCCAGTTCGACAGGCAGTTGCGGCAGAAGCCGGCGAGATTCATCAGATCGATGTTCTGCACATCGGTCCGGTCGCGCAGATGCGCGACGAGGCGGCGGAACACCGCGGCCTCCAGCTCGGTCTGGGTCGCGGGGTCGATTCCGTTCAGGGGCTCGGTCATGGGGCGGCTCTCTGAGTCGTGGGATGCCGCAGAGGTCGTCCCGCGCCCATCCCGCGTCAAGCCGGCGGGCGCAGCATCGGCGCGAGGATGCGCGCGAAGCGCTGGGCCCATTCCTCCTGGCCCTCGGGGCCGCCGATCAGGTCCTGGCGGATCTCGACCAGGGCGTTGGGCAGGCCGCGGGCCGTCGCGTGCCGGTCGATCGTGTCGCCCGGCAGGCCGCCGCCGTAGGGCTGGTTGTCGCCGACGCACAGGCCCGCCGGATCGGCCTTCAGCGCCTCGATCAGCAGGCGGCTCAACCCGGCATCCCGGTCGTAGAGCACGCCGACCTGCCACGGCCGGGCGATGGTGCGCCAGAACGGCGTGAAGCTGTGCATCGTCACGAACATCGGCCGCACGCCGGCGGCCTCGGCCTCGGCGACCGCCTCGTCCACGGCGCGGTCGAAGGGCACGTAGAAGCGCCGAATCCGCTCGGCGATGCCGGCCGCGTCGATGCGGGCATTGCCGGGCACGATCGCGCCGTCGGAGAGACGCATCACCAGAGTCGGGTCGAGCCGCCCGCGGTTCGGGTCGATGATGAGCCGCGAGAACCGCGTCAGCACGGCCGGAACGCCGAGCCGGGCGGCGAGCCGGCGCGTGACCTCGGCCGCGCCGATGTCGTAGGCGATGTGGCGGGAGAATTCCGGCTCCGCGACGCCGAGCCGTGCTAGATCCTCGGGCACCGCGTTCGAGGCGTGCTCGCACACGAGCAGGAGACCGCGGGAGGGATCGCCGGCGATGCGTTCCACAGGATGTTCGGGGAGGGTTTCGATCTCGGGCTCGATGGACAGCATGGGCGCATATCTGGGCCGGTTCGGCGGGATCGGAAGGGGCAGACCCGGCATGGCTGGCCCGCGGGAGGGATGGATCGCGCCGCGGTCAAAAAGAATGCTTCGCGGCACGAAAGTTTTGTGAAGCCGCGGAGGCTTGCCGACACGGCAGCGCTCGGGCAAGCAAACGCTCAAACAAGAACCGTGCGAGGACGCCCATGACCGCCCCTGCCCCGACCGATCCGGCCAACGCGGAGCGTCGCGCCCTCCTCACGGCGATCCTCGACGAGGCGATCGCCGCCGCCCACCCGCGCAAGTGCCTGGTCGGGCACCTGCCGGCGCCGACGCCGGGACGGCTCATCATCCTCGGTGCGGGCAAGGCCGGCGGCAGCATGGCCGCGGTCGCGAGCCGCTTCTACCGCCAGGAGCACGGCGTGCCGGAGGACCGGATCGTCGGCCTCGCGGTGGCGCGCCACGGCTACGGCGAGGACGCGCCCGGCATCCGCATGGTCGAGGCCGGCCATCCGGTCCCCGATGCCGCGGGCATCGAGGCCACGAAGGAGGCGCTCGCCATCGCCGCGAGCGCCGGCCCGGAAGACGAGGTTCTGGTGCTGCTCTCCGGCGGCGGCTCGGCGAACTGGATCGCGCCCGCCGGCACCCTGACGCTCGCCGAGAAGCAGGCGATCACCAAGGCGCTGCTGCGCTCGGGCGCGCCGATCAACGAGATCAACGCCGTGCGCAAGCACCTCTCGCGCATCAAGGGCGGACGCCTCGCGGTCGCCGCGCGGAACGCGAAGTCGATCCTGACGCTGGCGATCTCGGACGTGCCGCACGACGACCCTTCGGTGATCGCCTCCGGCCCGACCGTGCCGGACCCCTCGACGCTGGCCGATGCGCGGGCGATCTGCGAGCGCCGCGGCATCACCCTGCCGGACTCGGCGCTGGCCCTGCTGAACGATCCGGCCAACGAGACGCCGAAGGCGGGCGATCCGGCCTTCGCCCGCGCCGAGTACCGCATCATCGCCCGACCGATCGACGCGCTGGAGGCGGCCGCCGAAGCCGCCCGCCGCGCCGGTTACGAGCCAGTGATGCTGGGTCCCGACCTGGAGGGCGAGGCGCGCGAGGTCGCCGCCGAGCACGCGCGCCTCGCGCTGGAGGCAAAGCAGGCGGGTCGGCGCGTGGCGTTGATCTCCGGCGGCGAGCTCACCGTCACCATCCGCGGCGAGGGCGACGGCGGGCCGAACCAGGAATACGCCCTGGCGCTCGCCCTGGCGCTCGACGGCGCCGAGGGCATCGCCGGCATCGCCGCCGACACCGACGGCACCGATGGCGGCCGGGGTGCCGCGACGGATCCCGCGGGCGGCCTCGTCGACGAGACCACCCTGGCACGGGCGCGTGCCGCCGGGCTCGATCCGCAGGCGATGCTGACGGACAATGATTCGACGCGATTCTTCGCGACAATCGGCGATCTTGTTCAGCCGGGTCCCACCCGAACCAATGTCAACGATTGCCGCGTCATCCTCGTGGGCTGAGACCCGATTGAAAGTCCGCCCTTCCCGTCGCCGTCTTCTCGGACTGAGCCTCGCGGCGGGCCTCGCCGCCCTTCCCCTTCCCGCTCTCGCCGACCTGCGCCTGTGCAATCAGACCGCCAGCAAGGTCGGCGTGACGCTGGGTTACCGCGATGCGCAGGGCTGGGTGACGGAAGGCTGGTGGGAGCTGAAGCCGCGCAACTGCGAGACCCTGCTTCGCGGGTCGCTGGCGGCGCAGTTCTACTACATCTACGCCGTGGACTATACGCGCGGCGGCGAGTGGAGCGGCCGCGCGATGATGTGCACCCGCGACACCGCCTTCACGATCCGCGGCGTCGAGGATTGTCTCGCCCGGGGCTTCGACCGCAACGGCTTCATCGAGGTCGATACCGGCCAGCAGCGGAACTGGACAATCCAGCTCTCCGATCCCGGACAGCCGCTGGCGGGCGGGCCGTAGGACGCGCGCCTTCGCGCGCGCTCGGGGCCCTGCTCCTGTCGCGATCGCGCCGATGGTCCGAGAGGTTGCCGACCTCTGTTTGCCGTCCCGGCTGGAATCGCGACGCCTGAGCGCCGAACACTTTTCCGTCTGCAGTCCTTGCAAGGCGAAGCCGTTGCAATCCGGGACACGCCCTTGCCGGATAGGTCGCGCCCTGGATCGCGTCGGCTCCGCCGCGCGATGACGGAGTCGGGGAGTGCAAGGGGACCTTCAAGGGGTGGCATCACCTCTTGCCGTGCTTCCGTCGTCGCCGTTTGCGCAAACGAAAGCGGGCGCCCCGTAGGGACGCCCGCTCGTCTCGATCAGCGATCGGGTAAGGCTCAGAGGCCGCTGAACTTGTAGTTGAAGCCGGCGCGGATCAGGCTGCCCTCGGTGGCGAAGCGCGAGGTGTAGGAGCCGGCCGGGGCCGCCAGGACCTGGTTGACCAGCACGTTGCGGCTGCCGAGGTCGTAGCGGATGTACTCGGCCTTGATCGTCACGTCCGACTTGATGCCAAGCCAGCGGCCGACCGAGAAGTAGGTCAGGAAGCTGTCGGCCGGGATCGCGTACTCGATGCCGCCGCCGTAGTTGTAGCCGGTCTCGAAGATCTTGCGGCCACCGCCGGTGTACTGCAGCACCGTCGCGCCCGGGTTGTAGAAGTCGGCGCCGTAGCTGACGTGACCGAAGGCGAGACCGCCGGTGCCGTAGATGAAGAACCGGTCAAAGGCGTAGCCGAGCTTGCCGTTGACGGTGCCGAGGAAGTCGAGGCTCTGCGTGTAGACGCTGGCATTGCCGATGACCGGGTTCGGCGTGCCGTAGAAGCCCGTGCGCTTGTCGAGGTCGAGCCAGGTCGCGTCGAAGGCGAGACCGGCCACGAAGCCGCCGCCCGGCGTGAACTGATAGTTGTAGCCGAAGCCGCCGCCGATGCGGGAGAAGCCGTCGACCTCGCTCTTGATCGCGGCGGCGCGGCGGCCGAGCGCGACGTTGGAGGCGGTGAAGGGATCGTTGCCGCGGGTCTGGATGTTCGGGTTGTCGGTGAAGGCGTAACCCGTGTGCAGGCCGGCGTAGAAGCCGGTCCAGGTGAAGACCGGGACCGGGGCGAAGGCGACCGGCGGAGCCTCGCGGCGGGGCAGGTCGGCGGCCAGGGCCGCGGTGGTCGCGAGCGCTGCGGCGCTGCCCAGAAGGAGTGCTCTGATCACGGTGTGGATCGCCTTTGGAAAGTGCTGAATTCTAGGCTGACGCTAGCAGCGTTAAGGCCAAGCTGCCTATGACTTTCCAGCAACACGCAGCGACGATGCCGCGGCGGTTGCGTTCACGAAATGTTAAACCCGCAAGTACCGCAAAGTTGAGCGGCGGAAAAAACAGGGTTTCGTAGAAAAGGTTCCCGGTGTCGGAAAATTCCCGACACGCATCCGTGATGCGGCCTTGACCTTCGGGGCCGAGGGATGCTTGTGGCCGGCAAGCCCCAGTCCGGCCAACGGCACCGCCCCATAAGGTGCCGCGCATCTGCCGGGCCGTTCCCGCACGCGATGTCCGCGACCAGCGGGTCCAGCGGGTGTTGGAGGCTCCATTGAAGCGCTCGCGCCGCACCAAGATCGTCGCAACCCTCGGCCCGGCATCCGACACGCCGGAGATGATCGAGAAGCTGTTCCATGCCGGAGCGGACGTGTTCCGCATCAACATGAGCCACTTGGCTCGTGAGAAATTGCCCGAGCGGATCGAGGTGATTCGCACCATCGAGCGCGAGGCCAAGCGGCCCATCGGCATCCTCGTCGACCTGCAGGGACCGAAGCTGCGGCTCGGCACCTTCGTCGGCGACGCGGCCGAGCTGGAGAACGGCCAGACCTTCGTGCTCGATTCGGACCCGACGCCGGGCGATACCGATCGCGTGTACCTGCCCCATCCGGAGATCCTGTCGGCGCTGGAACCCGATCACGGAATTCTGATCGACGACGGCAAGCTCCGTCTGGTCGTGACCGAGGTGAGCGAGGGCCGCGCGGTCACCCGCGTCGAGGTCGGCGGACGCATCTCGAACCGCAAGGGCGTGTCGCTGCCCCACACGGTGCTGCCGCTCCCGGCGATGACCGAGAAGGACCGCGGCGATCTGGAGGCCGGGCTCGCCGCCGGCGCCGACTGGATCGCCGTCTCCTTCGTGCAGCGCCCCGAGGACGTGGCCGAGGTGAAGAAGGTCGCGGCCGGCCGCGCCCTGATCATGGCCAAGATCGAGAAGCCGCAGGCGCTCTCGCGCCTCGACGAGATCATCGAGATCTCCGACGGCATCATGGTCGCCCGCGGCGATCTCGGCGTCGAGATGCCCCTCGAGCAGGTGCCGGGCGTGCAGAAGCGCATCACCCGCGGTGCCCGCCGCCTGGGCAAGCCGGTCGTCGTGGCGACGCAGATGCTCGAATCGATGATCACCGCGCCGGTGCCGACCCGCGCCGAGGTGTCGGACGTGGCGACCGCCGTCTACGAGGGCGCGGACGCGGTGATGCTCTCGGCCGAGAGCGCCGCCGGCCAGTTCCCGGTCGACGCGATCGCCACCATGAGCCGCATCGCCGAGCAGGTGGAGCGCGACGCGCTCTACTGGTCGATCCTGATGGCGCAGCGCTCCGAACCCGAGCCGACCGCCTCCGACGCCATCGCGGCGGCGGCGCACCAGATCGTCGAGGCGCTCGGCCTGCGCTCGATCATGGCCTGGACCCATTCGGGCTCGACGGTGCTGCGGCTCGCCCGCGCGCGGCCCAACGCCGGCGTCATCGCGCTGACCCCGAAGCGCGAGACGGCGCGGCGGCTCACCATGGCGTGGGGCGTCCACCCGATCGTCACCAAGGACGCCAGCGACGTGGACGACATGGCCTTCCGCGCCGCGAAGTTCGCGGTGCGCGAGCGCTTCGCCGAGATCGGCGACCGGGTGATCGTCGTGGCCGGGGTGCCGTTCGGCATTCCGGGCGCGACGAACATGGTGCGCATCGCCTTCGTCACCCGCGAGCACGCCGAGCGAGCCTAGCGCTCTGAGACGTCCGCCAAAATCTCGACTTCGCGCACAAGCCGGTCGGGGGCAGTGTAGGTCACCATATGTCCTGCGCCCGGCAGCAGCACCTGCCGGGCGCGGGGCATCGCCCGGCTCAACGGCTCGGCCTGGGCGCGCGTCTGGACGACCGGATCGGCTTCGCCCGCGATGATCACGCTGGACACGCCGATGGTGTCGTAGCGCGGCGCCTGCTCGGCCAGCGCCGCCGGCAGCCCGGCGAGATCCTGGATGTTGGCGAGCGCCGGACCCGGCCGCAGGATCAGCGGCGCGCGGCTCGCCTCGATGTAGTTCTCTACCGCCGGCTCCGGCCGGAAGACACTTTTCGCAACCGAGGGCAGGTAATAGAGGCCGAGCGGCACCGCGACGGTCCGGGTCAGCAGCCACGTCACGGGCGGCCTTAAAGCGATCCCGGCCCACCAGGGCAGCGGGCGCGGCGGGAACGGCATCGCCACGGGCGCCACGAGAACGAGCCCCGCCACCTGTTCCGGCCGGTCCAGGGCCATCCGCAGGGCGAGCGCACCCGACCAGGAATGGCCGAGAAGAATCACCGGCCCGGTGCCGAGCCGGTCGAGGGCTGTTCCGAGTGCCCTCCCCTGGGCGGCCGGCGAGGCGGCATCCGCGCCGCCGATGCGGTCGCTGTTGCCGTATCCCGGCCGGTCGAAGGCGATGACGCGGAAGCCGGCTCGGGCGAGGAGGCGCCCGAAACCCTCCATCGGATCATGGGCGTTCGCCGAGGCGCCGTGGAGCAGAACGACGGTCGCCCTCGCCCCCTCCCGAGGTCCGTCCTCGAGATAAGCGATTCGGCCGCCCTCGATCTCGACGCTGCGGTCGGCGCCCGCGTAGCGCGCCTCGACACGCCAGGCGATCAGCCGCGTCGCCACCGCCGCGCAGGTGAGAAGCAGCGCGGCGAGCCCGAGGGCCGCCGCGAGGAAGCCGACGGCGAAGCGCGGGAGGTCGGCGAGGCTCACGACGCGCGCTTCAGAGCTCGCGCCCGTCCACCTCGGGCTTCAACCGCTCGATCGCCTTCCTGAGCACGTCCCATTGCGGGTAGAGCGCCTCCGCGCGGCGGAAGGCGTCGAGGGCACGGCCCTTGTCCTCCTGCGCGAGGTAGAGCTTTCCGAGCGCGGCCCAGGCCTCGAAATGGCGCGGCTCCAGCACCAGGGCGCGCTGCAGGTCGGCGATGGCGGACGCGGAATCCGAGAGGCGCCAGAACAGGGTCGCCCGCCGGCTCCAGCCCTCGGACCAGTTCGGCTCCAGGGCGACGGCGCGGTCCATCAGCTCGACGGCGAGCGGCAGATCGTTGCCACCCATCGCCTGCCGGGCGCGGTCGGAGAGGAGATCGGCCGTCGCGCTGCCGGATCGGCCGAGACGGCGCTCGATCAGGGTGGCGATCGCCTTGGCCTCGGCCTCGTCCCCGGCCTGCTTGAGGCGGGTGTAGAGATCGTCGAGGGTGACCGGGGGATGCGCCTTGCGCTCTTTCTCGGGCCGCGCCTTCTCGGGGGCCGCCGCCGCGTGGCCGGCGCCCGCGAGGGCGAGGCCAAGGCAGAGAGCGGTCAGGAGAGGCGTGCGGCGAGCGTCCATGGGTCCGGAGCTTCCACCCCGAACCCGGCTCCCGTCAACGCGCTTCGGTGCCGCGCATGATTCGCGGCGAGACCGAAACGCCTTCGGGATCAGCCCTGGCGCGCCTTGAAGCGCTTCTGGGTCTTGTTGATGACGTAGACCCGGCCCTTGCGGCGCACGAGCTGGTTGTCGCGGTGACGGCCGCGCAGCGACTTGAGCGAGTTGCGAATCTTCATCGGTCTCACATCGGCACGGATTCGAGACCGGCCGCCTGTTGTTCAAGGTGTCTCGAAGGGACGGAGCGCCGCGAAGGACGCTCCGGCGATGACATCGGTGACATCGCGGGGAGGCGGTCGCCTTATCAGACAACCCGCCTCGGAGGCAAGATCACGGCGATCTCTCGAAGAGCGCCGAGCGATGCGGAAGCTCAAGGCACCGGGATTGTCCGCGGAGGCGGGCGCCGGTGACCGGGGGCCGGAAAGACGCCAGGGTGATCGCCTGAAGCGATCACCCCGGGGGCACGATGGTCAGCGCTCGCGCCACGCCTTGGCGATCTGATCGGTGAGCGGCTTGGTCAGGTAGGACAGCACCGAGCGCTCGCCGATCTGGGTGAAGGATTCCACCGGCATGCCCGGCACCAGCCGCAGGCCCGACAGGCGCTCCTTCTGGTCCTCGCGGATGCGGATGCGCGCCGTGTAGAAGCTCATGCCGGTCTTGGCGTCCTGGGTCACGTCGGCCGAGACCCGCACCACCTCGCCGTCGATCTCCGGCGTGGTGCGCGTGTTGAAGGCGGGGAAGCGCAGCACCGCCTTCTGCCCGACCCGAACGTTGTCGATGTCCTGCGGCTGCACCCGCACCTCGACGAGGAGCTGGTCGGAGGCCGGCACGATCAGCATCGCCGGCTCGCTCGGCACCACGAGACCGCCGACGGTGTGCACGTTCATCTGGTGCACGTAGCCGTCCTGCGGCGCGCGCAGCTCGACCCGCTTGAGCTGGTCCTCCGCCGCGACCCGCTTCTCGCGCAGCTCCGACCACTTGCCGCGGATCTCGGCCAGATCCTTGCCGGTCTCGGTGCGCATTTCGCCGTCGATCTGGATGATCTGCAGCTCGGTCTCGGCGACCTTGCCGCGGGCGGAGGCCGTGGAGGCGACGAGCTGGCCGCGCTCGCCCTCCAGCCGGGCGGCGTCGCGCTCGAGCGCCGTGACCCGCGAGAGCGGCACGAGGTTCTTGGCGTAGAGGTCGCGCACGCCGGTCAGCTCGTGGCCGATCAGGTTGATCTCGCGGTCCTTGGCCGCCGCCTGCTTGGTGAGCCCGTCGATCTCCTGGCGGAGCTGGTCGATGCGCTCGCGCAGCTGCGCCTTCTGGCCCTCGCGGCCGGCGACGCGCGACGCGAACAGGCGCGATTCGCCGTCGATCAGCCGGGCGACGGTGGGATCGGTGTCGATGCGGGCGACGAGTTCGGGCGGGAAGGTGATGGTCTTGAACCCGTCGCGCTCGGCCTCGTCGCGGGCGCGGCGGGCGGAGAGCTCGTCCATCGCCTTCAGGACGATGTCGAGGTTGGCCCGGGTCTGGGTCTCGTCGAGGCGGATCAGCACGTCGCCGGCGGCGACCCGCTGGCCCTCGCGGGCGAGCAGCTGGCCGACGACGCCGCCCGTGGGATGCTGGACCTTCTTGACGTCGGTCTCGACCACGAGCTGGCCGGGCGCGATCACCGCGGCCGAGATGTCGGTGAAGACGGCCCAGCCGCCCACGCCGCAGACGAGTGCCACGGAGAGGCCGATGGCGACGGCGAGGTGGCGGCGGATCGAGCCGTGGGCGACGGGCCGCGGCAGCGCCGGGGCGAGGCCGCTCAGGGGGGCGAGCGTCGAGGGAGCAAGCGTCGAGGACATCAGGCACTCTCACGGATCGTGGGCGCGGCAACCTGCGCGGCCGGAGCGTCGGCGGGAACGGGCGTCGGCGCCGGGCGCAGCACGCGCTTGAGGATCTCGTCCTTCGGGCCGAAGGCCTGGGCGCGGCCGTCGGCCATCATCAGGATCAGGTCGAGGGCGGCGAGCGCGCTCGGCCGGTGGGCGACGACCACGCAGATGCCGCCGCGCTGGCGCACGCCGAGGATCGCCTGCGTCAGGGCGTTCTCGCCCTCGCTGTCGAGGTTGGCGTTGGGCTCGTCGAGCACCACGAGGAAGGGCTCGCGATAGAGCGCGCGGGCGAGCCCGACGCGCTGGCGCTGCCCGGCGGAGAGGCCGGAGCCGCCCTCGCCGATGCGGGTGTCGTAGCCCTCGGGCAGCCGCAGGATGAGCTCGTGGACGCCGCCCGCCTTGGCCGCCGCGATGATCGCTTCGGCCGGGGCGTCGGGCTCGAAGCGGGCGATGTTCTCGGCGACCGTGCCGGCGAACAGCTCCACCTCCTGCGGCAGGAAGCCGATATGCGCGCCGAGATCCGTGCTCGACCATTGGTCGAGCGCCGCGCCGTCGAAGCGGACCTTTCCGCGCACCGGCGGCCAGACGCCGACGAGCGCCCGGACCAGCGAGGACTTGCCGGAGGCCGAGGGGCCGATGATGCCGAGGCCCTGCCCGGCGCGGAGGCCGAAGCTGACGTCCTGCACCACGAGCCGGGGCGCGCCGGGGGGAGCGATGCTGGCGTTCTCGACGGTGATGGTCTCACTCGGAGCCGGCAGGGCGTGCGGACGCGCGCCTTGCGGCATCCGCGCCAGCAGCTCGGACAGGCGGTGCCAGCTCTGGCGGGCGGCGACGAAGCCCTTCCAGTTGGCGATGGTGAGCTCCGCGGGCGCCAGAGCGCGGGAGACGAGGATCGAGCTCGCGATGATGACGCCGGCGCTGGCCTCGTTGTGGATGACGAGCCACGCGCCGAGCGCGAGCACGCCCGATTGCAGCGCCATGCGGAAGACCTTCGAGCCGGCGCCGAAGCCGCTTCCGGCATCCGCCACGGCCTGGTGGGCGTTCATGTAGTCGCGGTTGGCCGAGGCCCAGCGGGCGGCGAGGCGGTCCTGCATGCCCATGGCTGCCAGCACCTCGGCGTTGCGGCGGCCGGCATCGGCCAGTCCGTTGCGGCGCATGCCGTGGCTGGTCGCCTCCCGCGTCGGGTCCTTGCTGGCGCGATCGGTGAGGAAGGTCAGGGCGACGAGAATGCCCATGCCGACGAGGGCGGCGACGCCGATCAGCGGATGGAACAGGAAGCAGATCGCGAGGTAGAACGGCATCCACGGCAGGTCGAAGAAGGCCGAGGGGCCGGAACCGGACAGGAAGGCGCGGATCTGGTCGAGATCGCGCAGGGGCAGGAGACCGTCGCCCTGGTTCGTGCCCTTGAGGGGCGCACGCACCACGAGATCGAACACGCGCCCGCTCAACGACTCGTCCAGCGCCGCGCCGACCCGGGCGAGGATGCGCCCGCGGATGGCTTCGAGCACGCCCTGGAAGGCGTAGAGGGCGAGGGCGAGCGCGGCCAGCCCGATCAGGGTCGGCACGGATCGGCTCGGGATCACGCGGTCGTAGACCTCGAGCATGAAGAACGAGCCGGTGAGATAGAGGATGTTCACGAGGCCGCTCATCACGGCCACCCCCACGAAGGCCGATTTGCACTGCCGGAGTGCGGCGGCAATCTCGTTCTTGTCGCGCCTGTCGCTCACCATCGTCCCCCTTGATGCACCGCGGTCCGGATTCGCCGCCATTCCGACCGTCACGTGACCCCTGCCGAATGAGCGTCTTGATACCCGAAAATGCGACTAAATTTCAGCATACATGCTCTAATCAGGAAGGGTTACGTCTTTCGATCTAGCGAAATATTGAACATATTCTTAAGTCGCTTCGCCGTCGCCGACGGATCGATTGAACGCGCTCCGGCGCGCAGTCCCGACGTGTCTAGAACACAGTCCCGACAGTTATTTGACGGCTGTGGAAACGGAGCGGAGCGAGCCGAAGAGTCTAACCCTTCGTCGGGGAGCGGATATCCGGGGCGACGCGTCGAGATGGAAAAAAAGCCGCCGGCCCGATGGACCGGCGGCTCGTCGTTTCTCGATCCGTCGAACGGACAGGGCCGTCCGCTATTGCGGGGGAGCTGCGGGTGCCTCCGGCGGCGCCTCGGGCGCTGCCGGGGTCTGCGGCGCCGCCGCCATCTCGGCCGTGTTCTTGGTGAGTTCGGGGTAGGTCTCGACCACGTGCGCACCCGCCAGCGGCTTGCTCTGACCGTTGTGACAGGTGGCGCAGTTCAGCTTCGGCGCGTCACCGGTGGGCCCGAGACGGTTGGGCGGGAAGGTCGTGGTCAGCGGCTCGATATAATCGCCGTTGAGGTCACGCACCATGCGGATCGCGTGCCAGGCCAGGGTCCGCTGCGGCGTGCTCTGCGACCAGTTCGAGATCGCCCGGGTGTTGTGGCAGTAGGTGCAGTTGACCCCGAGCGACGACGACATGTGCATCATCAGGCCATAGGTCCGCTCGGCGGCCTGGATCGGCTTGCCCTTGCTCTCCGGCAACGCCGTCGTCGCGTTCACGCGGATTAGGTTCTCGTCGACGTCCTTCTTCGCGAAGAACTCGCTCAGCGTGTCGTAGGGCAGCGAGGCGAGGCCGACGGAGGGCGAGGCCATGTTCTGCCCGTTGTTGCGGGCGATGAAGCCGCTCTTGTAGTTCGGCCCCGGATTCTGGAACCAGATGTTCGTCGGCACGGGCTGGCCGCGGTGGCAGGTGTAGCAGGTCACCCCGGCTTCGCCGACATGCTTCTCCTTCCAGTCCGTGTTGATGTGCTGCACCATCTGGATCATCCGCCGGGCGACGTGCTTCTGGTAGAGGCTGTCGTCGGCCATGTTCTCGGTGTTGTGGCAGTAGGTGCAGCCCTGCTCCGGGCTGACCCATTCCGTCATCGAGACCATCAGGCGGTTGAATTCCTCGACGCTCAGATCCTTGAGAACCTTCACGTTCTCGTAGACCGCGCCGGCCTTCTCGGTCCCGGCCTCGACCGGTTCGGCGGGGGTCGGCGGCATGTTGGCGGCCTTGAGCGCCGCCGCGCCGGCCTTGGTCTGGATCTGATCCATGCCGGTGCCGCGGAAGCCGTGCTGCTGGGCGAGGATGGGCGGCTTGGTCCAGCCGGCGGTACCGAACTGGGCGATGGTGAGGAACAGGGCGACGACCGCGCCCGCGACGACGAGCAGAGTCTTCATGGCGTCCCCCCTGGCGTCGCGAGCGGGTCGGTGATCGGTCCGTAGATCTGCGGATAGGACGGCGCGACGCCGTGCTTGACCGCCCACAGGTACCAGTTGTCCACCACGGTGCCGGTCAGCAGGATGCCGATGCCGCCGGTCAGCGTCGTCAGCACCGCGAACCACCACGCCCAGCGGTGGACCGACTCCATCGTGGCGTTGAAGCCCATGGTCCAGCGCCAGAACAGCGCGGCACGCTCGGTCGCGGTGCCGCGATCGACGATCTGGTCGATCTCACGCTCCGACCCGTAGCGGCTGGTGGCGAGGATCGTCGCCCCGTGCATCGCGAAGAGCAGCGTCGACCCGTAGAGGAAGACGATCGAGAGCATGTGGAACGGGTTGTAGAACAGGTTGCCGTAGCGCAGCGAGAACGCCGCGGTCCAATCGAGGTGCGGGAAGATGCCGAAGGGCACCGCCTCGCTCCACGACCCCATCAGCAGCGGCCGGATGAAGCCGAGCACGAGGTAGAGCCAGATCGCCGAGGCGAAGGCCCAGGGCACGTGCGTGCCGAGGCCGAGCGCGCGGGCGCGGCGATACATCCTGACCCACCAGAGCAGGATCGAGGTGGTGAGGAAGAAGCCCGCGATCAGCCACCATCCGCCCTCGTTGAGCGGCGGCAGCACCTTGAGGCCGTATTTGGGCAGGGGCGGCTCCAGCGCCAGCCAGGGCAGCTGGCGCACGAACTGGATCGGATCCCAGTTCACGCTGGCCCACATGTTGAGGCCGATGATCTCGAAGGCGATCAGGCCGCAGGCGAAGGACAGCGCCCCGAGATAGCCGCCGTAGATCGGTCCGACCTGGGAATTGCCGATCAGCCCGAACAGGTAGCTGTTGAACGGCCGCCCGACGCGGGAATCGACCGAGATCGGGATGCCGTGCTCCGGCTCGACCGGGCGCACCTGCACCTGGGTGAAGATGTTCTGATAGTAGGCCACGGCGTCTCCCTCCATGGACCTGCGGTCGCTCAGGGAGGCTCGCGCCGTCGGCGGAGATTCCCGCGCCCGAAGATCGGACCTGCGCCTCAAGCCGGCCGGCGCGGACGCCGGACGGCGATCCGTTTCACCGCCACACGGGCAGGTTGAGCCACCAGCCCCACCATTCCGGCCACCCTTGCGTCCAGAAGGGCCCCGAGATGACGATGCAGACCGCGCTCCAGAATCCCGCGGAGAGCGCGAGGAACAGACCCAGCCGGTGGATGCCGAGCGTCCCGATCGAGTAGCCGATCGTGTCGCGGAAGTAGGTGTCCTCGTGCTCGGGTGTCTTCACCGTCTCGCCCTTGGCGGGGTTGGTCGAGGACAGGATGAGCGAGCCGTGGAGCGCCAGCGCCAAGGTCGTCGTGAAGAAGAAGCTCACGGCGAGCATGTGCGCGGGATTGTAGTGGAAGTGCAGGTATTGGTAGCCGGTGTTCGACACCCAATCGAGGTGCGAGAGGATGCCGTAGGGGAAGCCGTAGCCCCAAGCGCCCATCAGGAGCGGGCGGATCACCACCAGCGTGACGTAGGCGAAGATCGCCACCGAGAAGGCGAACGGCACGTGGTAGCCGATGCCGAGCTTGCGGCAGATCTCGACCTCGCGCAGCGCCCAGGAGGCGAACGCCCCGACCGCGCAGAAGGTGATGATCTGCCACAGGCCCCCTTCCTTCAGGGGCGCCAGCGCCAGCCCGTATTTCAGATCCGGGGGCGCGATGTTGATCTGCCAGATGTTCCAGGTCGGGCCGATCGCCGCGCCGTAGAGGATCAGCGCGGTGCCGAGCACCGAGAAGAAGATCGTCGTGACGCCGAAGAAGCCGACGTAGAACGGGCCGACCCAGAAATCAAAAAGGTCACCGCCCAGCAGGGTGCCGCCGCGGACCCGGTATTTGCGCTCGAAGCTCAGCATCGCCATGGCGGAGATCCCCAAGGTGAGGATGGAGGATGCCGGGGCAGGCGCGCCCGCCCGCGGCAGGACCGGCAAGGAGGCCGGTCAGCCCGGCATCGTCGGGAGGACGAGGCTGTGGGCGGCGGCCGCCTTCGCGTCCTTCGGGCCTTCGAGCCAGTTGAACCGGTCGGTGCTGAGCAGGATGAAGTGGATCAGCAGCGCCAGAACGAACAGGAAGGTGAAGAGCGCGACGAGGGTGCGCCGCGGATCGAACAGAAGCCAGATCTTGTGCATCGCGCGCCTCCTCAGCCGATCATCGACACGAGGCCGTGGGCGGCGTTCGTCACGCCGTCGAGAAGGGCGTAGCCCTTCGGCCCGGGAAGCCAGGGCCGCCACAGCCAGACGAGGATGTGGGCGACCACGGCGATCGCCGTGAAGATGATGAAGCTCGTCAAGAAGATCGCGTGGAACTCCTTGGCTTCGGGTTCCGTCAGCCCGGACAGGCTGCTCGGTCTTTCAGTGATACCGTTGGCCATCGATCGAACCTCCGCTGGTTATGCCGCGCGCTTGGCAAAGGCGCGGCGGGTGTCGCCGTGACTCGATGACATCACGGCGCAGGGTCCCCCGTGTCACCGCACGGAAGTGCTTGGGGCGCGCTAGCCCATGAAGGCGAAGGGGATGGCCGAGACAGCCATGGCCTTGGCCTCGCCGAAGATCGAGCGCCGCACCGGCGGCAGGCCGCGCCGCGGCGCCTGCCGCGGCAGGACGCGCTGCACGATCGCCGCGGCGAGAAAGAACGGGTAGGTCGCGGCCAGAATGATCCGGAACTGGATCGCCTCGCTGTGCAGGCGCGACGATGCGGGCATCAATCGTTGCATGACGACTCCCATGGCAGGTGCCTCCGCAGGCTGTCCGGCGCGGCGTGGGGCCGGAGGGTGAAGGGGATGGAGGAGCGCGCTCATGCGGCGGCTCCCGCGGTGAGGTCGCTCTGCGCCCGCTCGACATGGGCGGGCGCGACACGGTCGGCGGCGGCCCGGCGCGCGGCGCGCTCGGCGGCGTCGCGCAGGCGCTTGGCGGCGGAGATGCGGGTGAGGACGGGATGCCGCTCGACCAGCGCGTCGAGAAGGGCGCGGGCCGCCTCGTCCCAGGGCAGTTCGCGGTGCGTCCGGGCGGGAGTGGCCTCCACCGCATCCATGTCGCGGGCGAGCGGCAGGATGTGGAAGAGCATGTCGAACAGGGCGTTGCAGACCTCCTGCACGAGGTAGGTCGCGCCGGCGTAGCCCATGAAGGGCGTGCCGGTGTGCCGCCGGATGATCGCGCCGGGGAACGAGGCGGGGACGTAGGCCGCCCGCCCGCCGCTCTCGGCGAGGTACATCCGCTCATTGAAGGAGCCGAAGAGGACGAGCGGCGGGTTGGCCTTGATCGCCTCGCGCACCGCGGCGTTGTCGGGCTTGGTCCCGGCGCTGCGCGCGAAGGCGAAGTGGCAGGGGAGGCCCATCTCCTCTTCGAGGAAGTGGCGGACACCTCGCGCGTAGGTCTCGGTCGCGACGATGCCGAAGCTCGCCGTCCCGAAGAAGTCCTGCGTCACCGAGCGCCACAGGTCCCAGACCGGCTTGATCGTGGTGTGGCGCTCCCGCTCGATGAAGGGCTCGGGATCGATCCCGAGGATCTCGCCGAGCGAGCGCAGGAACTTGGTGGTCGAGAGCACCCCGATCGGCGCCTGGAGGTAGGGCCGTTCCAAGCTCTCGCAGAGCAGGCGGCCGAACTCGCGGTACAGGCAGATGTTGGCATCCGCGTTGACGAGCTTGGTCACGTCGGCGAGATGCGAACCGAGCGGGAAGGTGAGGTTCACCTCGGCGCCGATGCCCTCGACGAGGCGGCGGATCTCGGCGAGATCCGAGGGCATGTTGAAGGTGCCGTAGGCCGGGCCGATGATGTTGACCCGCGGCTTCTCCCCGGGCTTGCGCTCGGGCCGGGCCGGAATGCCCTTCTTGGCGAAGCGCCGCGCGCCGTATTCCTGCCAGAGCCAGCTCATCGCCCGGTCGGCGGATTGCCACTGGTCCTCGTCGATGGTGCGCGGCAGGAAGCGCTGCAGCCCGGTCCCCTCCGGCGTGACGCCGCCGCCGATCATCTCGGCGATGGAGCCCGTCACCACGACGCTCGGCTGGCCGGGATCGAGCGTGCCGTGCGCCCGCTTCATCGCCCCTTCCGTGCCGTGGCGGCCGAGCTCCTCCTCCGCCAAGCCGGTGACGACGATGGGCAATTCGTGCGGCGGCAGCGCGTCGGTGTAGTGGAGGACCGAGGTGACCGGCAGGTTCTCGCAGCCCACGGGGCCGTCGATGACGACCTGCAATCCCTTGATCGCGGTGAAGACGTAGACCGCCCCCCAGTAGCCGCCGGCCCGGTCGTGATCAAGGACGAGCATCACGCCATCTCCCCGACCGGTTTCTCGGGGGCCTGCACCTTCGGCGCGGCCTTGATCCGCGGCACGTCCTGCCAGATGCCGGCGGCGTGGCCGGTGCCGACGCCCTCGAAGAAGGCGCGCATGGCATCGAAGCGCGGCCGGTTGGCGAGCGCCGCGTTGACCACCTTGGCGAGCGAGCCGGCACCGGCCGCTCCCATCAGGGGGCGCGCCGAGATCAGGTTGGTGAAGTAGAGCGCCGGCGTGCCGGCCTCCTTCGCCTTCTGCACCACCGGGGTCGTGCCGATGGCGAGATCCGGCCGGAATTCCTCGAACGCGGCGAGGTCGTCCTCCAGCGAGGCGCGGTACCGGATGCGGACGCCGCGCGCTTCCAGCCAGGCCCGGTCGGGTTCGGACCAGGGCGTGCGTGGGCAGGCGGTTCCGACATAGGGCACCTCGGCGCCGCTCTCGACGAGGAGGCGTGCGACCAGCAATTCCGAGCCCTCGTAGCCCGACAGCGTGATGCGCCCACGGATCGGCGCCGCGGAGAGCGCGCCGCGGATCACCGGCAGCCATCGGTTCTGCGCCGCCGCGATCTTTTCCCGCGGGACGTCGCAGACGTTGCCGATGGCCTCCAGCCACTCGGCGGTGCCGTCGTGGCCGACGGGGGCGGAGCCCACCACCGGGCGCCCGGCCGCCTCGAACTCGCGCACGCTCGCGGTGTAGAACGGGTGGATCGCCGCCACCGCCGCCGCATCGAGGGCGCCGTAGAGTTCGCGCCATTCCCGCGTCGGCACGACCGGGCCGGCGCTGAGGCCGAGCGGTTCGAGGAGCCCGCCGATCACGACGGGGTCGGCGGGGAACATCTCGCCGAGCAGCGCGACGGAGGGGCGCTCCGAGCGGCCGCCGCGCGGGGCCTGGACCGGGCCTTGCTCGGCCTCCGTGCGGGCGAATTTGAGCATCGCGCCGGCCAGCACGTCCTTGGCCTCGGCATGGGTCGGCACGCCGAAGCCCGGTACGTCGATGCCGATGACGCGCACCCCGTCGATCTGCTTCGGCAGCAGCCGCAGCGGCACGCCCGAGGCGGTCGGGACGCAGAGGTTGATGACGACGACGGCGTCGCACTCCTCGGGCTCGGCGGAGGCGTGGACCGCCTCGCGGATGTCCTCGAACAGCTTGCCGGTGACGAGCGTCTCGGAATTGAACGGGACGTAGCCGACGCTGCGCCGCGCGCCGTAGAAGTGCGAGGTGAAGGTGAGCCCGTAGACGCAGCAGGCGGAGCCCGACAGGATCGTCGCGGTGCGCCGCATCCGCAGGCCGACGCGAAGGCTGCCGAAGGCCGGGCACATACTCTGCGGCTGGTCGTGCGGACCGGCCGGGTAGTCCCGCTTGTACTGCTCCAGCGTCTCCGACAGGCCGGCGGCCTCGGCGGCCGCGCGCATCGCATCCTTGCCGGCGTGGCAGCCGAGCCCGTCGCCCTGCGTCGCGGCGAGGTCGATCCCCTCGGGGCGGCGGGCGCGGAGCGCGGCGATATCGAGGCTGACCGCCATGGCTCAGACCTCGTCGTAGACGACTTCGAGGGACGGCTTGGCGAGCGTGGTCCGCCCGCACATGTCCTCGAGGGTGGCGGGCTCCAGCACGACGTCGCGCCCGGTGGCTTCGCTGGAGAACAGGCCGAGCAGAGCGTCCTGGCTCAGGGGCTTCGGCTGGTGCGGCGCGGCCTCCGCCACGTTCTGCGAGAGGTCGGCGAAGAGCGAGCCCCAGCGCCCCTCGGGCTTGCCGATGATCTCGTAATTCGCGCTCTTGCGGCGGATGTCGTCGTCGGCCGGGATCGAGGCCAGCACCGGAATGCCGGCGGCCCTCGCAAACGCCTGCGCCTCGCCGGTGCCGTCGTCCTTGTTGATGACGAGGCCGCCGACGCCGACATTGCCGCCCATCTTGCGGAAATACTCCACCGCCGAGCAGACGTTGTTGGCGACGTAGAGCGATTGCAGGTCGTTGGAGCCGACGACGATGACCTTCTGGCACATGTCCCGGGCGATCGGCAGGCCGAAGCCGCCGCAGACCACGTCGCCGAGGAAATCGAGCAGGACGTAGTCGAAGCCCCATTCGTGGAAGCCGAGCTTTTCCAGTAGCTCGAAGCCGTGGATGATGCCGCGCCCGCCGCAGCCGCGGCCGACTTCGGGTCCGCCGAGTTCCATCGCGTAGACGCCGTCGCGCTTGAAGCAGACGTCGCCGATGGCGACCGCCTCGCCCGCGAGCTTCTTCCGGGTCGAGGTCTCGATGATGGTCGGGCAGGCGCGCCCGCCGAACAGGAGCGAGGTCGTGTCGCTCTTCGGGTCGCAGCCGATCAGCAGCACCTTCCGGCCCTGCTGGGCCATCATGTAGCTGAGGTTGGCCAGGGTGAACGACTTGCCGATGCCGCCCTTGCCGTAGATCGCGATGATCTGCGTTTCGCGCTTCACCTCGCCGGTGGCGACCGGATCGGGCTCGATGGCGGCCTCGTCCCGCAGCGTCGCGGCGGCGGCGAGCGCCGCCTTGTTGAGCTGGAGATTCATGAGCAGGTCCTCCAATCGAGGATCATCTTCAGGCAGGACGGGTCGGCGAAGGCCGTGCGGTAGGCCTCCGGCGCCGCCGAGGCGGGCACCCGGTGGGTGATGAGGCCGTCGAGCGACAGGCGGCCGGCCTCGATTAGCGTGCGGACCGCGGCGAGGTCGGCCGGCCGCCACTCCGCCGAGACCCGGATGCGCGCCTCGCGCATGAAGGCGGGCGGGAAGGCGAAGGCGAGCGGCGCCTCGTAGAAGCCGGCGAGCACGATCTCGCCGCCGGGGGCGAGACGGCCGATCAGCGTGTCGAGGAGGCCTGAATCGCCGCTGACGTCGGTGACGACCGGATAGTCGCGGGCCGGGTCGTCCTCGGGCGCGAGCACGGCGTAACCGAACGCGCCTTCGGACCGCAGCGGCTCGCGCTCCCAGACGACCGGCTCGGCGCCCGCAAGCAGCGTCAGTCGCGCCAGCAGACGGCCGAGCACACCGTGGCCGACGATCAGGTTCCGCTCGCCGGGGACGATGCCGGAGAGGGCGTGGTTGGCGGTCGCCGCGAGCGCGATCAGGCAGGCCCGGTCGCCGAGGGCGGCGTCCACCGGGACGAGGCGGGAAGCGGGGGCGATCAGGTGCGAGGCTGCGCCGCCGAACAGGCCCTTGACCTCGCCGAAGCAGCGGGCGCCGGGGACGAACACGGTCTGTCCGGCGCACAGGCCGCTGCCGGATTCGGCCTCGACCACCGTGCCGACCGACTCGTATCCCGGCACCAGCGGGTAACCCATGCCCGGGAAGGGCGGCATCCGGCCGGACCAGAGCAGCCGCTCGGTTCCGGTGCTGATCCCGCTCCAGGAGACGGCGACGACCGCGTCGCCTGCGGCGGCGGGGGTGAGCGCGAGGCGGCTGAGCGCCAGGTGCTCCGGTCGCTCGAGAACGACGGCCAACGCCTCCATGTTCGTGCCTCCGCTCTCTCTTGTTGGCGACTCTGCCGGATGCAGGACCGCGTTGTGTCAATCTAGATGGACACAACGTGCCGTCAAGGAAAGATTACATTCCGCTCACCGAACGGCGACGATAAGTCGTGTGAGGAGCGGCCTGCAGGTGCTTTTCTCGCGGATCGCGGCGAATCCGGCCTGGGCGAGCATGCCGGCCAGTTCCTCCACCCGCCGCGGCCGGCCGCTTCCCATCGCGAGGAGGTAGAATCCGAAATACGCGTCGCCGACCGGCTCCGCGCCGCCGGTTCCGGCCATCGGCTCGGCGATGACGACGAGACCGCCGGGCGGCAGCGCCGCGTGGACCGCCCTGAGAATCGCCAGGGCCGCCGCATCGTCGTGATCATGGATCAAGCGCACGAGGCTGATCGCGTCGGCCCCCGTCGGCAGCGGACCGTCGAGGAAGGTCTGGCCGAAGCAGGTCACCCGGTCGCCGATCCCCTCCGCCGCAAACCGCGCCGCGGCCCGCTCGGCGACCGGCGGAAGATCGAGCAGGCGCAGCGCCAGATCCGGGTGGCGTCGGGCGGCGTGGGTCAGGAAGACGCCCTCCCCGCCCCCCACATCCATGAGGCAGGTCCGGCCGGCGAGCGGGAGCGCGTCGAGGACGTCGTCGGCGATCAGCGCCTGCGAGGCCGCCATCAACCGGCTGTAGGCGGCCACCGATTCGGGGTGGACCGAGCCGGCATTCCCCGCATCGGCATACGGCCAGTAGCCGGCGAGCCGGGTCGCGCCCGCCTCGCCGCGCAGCAGCGCGACGGGGTCGGCCAGATCCGCGTAGAGCATCGCGTGATGCTCGACCATCAGGGCGATCGAGGGATTGCCGATCAGCGCCGCGCCGAGATCGGCGAGCGCGAAGCGGCCGTCGGGCAGCCGCGCGATCAGGCCGAGGGAGGCCGCGGCTCGGAGCAGGGTCAGCCCGCGCTCCGGCGACAGGCCGAGCCGGTGGGCGATGGCCTCCGGGCCGAGCGGGCCGGCCCGCAGCAAGCCGAACAGGTCGAGCCGGACGCAGGCGAACAGCACCTGCGCGTAGACGAAGCCGGCGCAGAGATCGAACAAGGCCCGCGTGTTGCGCTGTGCGATCCGGCGGGTGAGCGGGAAACCGGCCGCCCAGCGCTGGAAGCCCGGTGAGGCCACCAGGCGGTTGCGCAGGGCGAGCCAGCGCTCGCGCCAGCCGGGATGCCGCGGCACCGGCCCGATCTCCATCATCGCGCCGGGCGGCACGGCGACCTCACGCGACTTCGCGCAGGGAAGCAGGCAGGAACAGTCGCGTCTGCGCTTCGATCTCGGCGCGCATGGCGTCCTGCCCCGGACAGGTCGGGATCACCTCGATCGCCTCCCGCGTCAGCCGCTTGAGCCGCTCAAGGGCACCGCTCATTCCGAGCAGGGCGGCGGCGTTCGGGCGTCCGAGGGTGGCGTCGCGGCCGGCGGGTTTGCCGATCTCCTCCTGGCGGCAGGCGACGTCGCGCAGGTCGTCGGCGACTTGATAGGCTTCGCCGAGGCACTCGCCGAGCAGACGCCAAGGCAAGGGCGCGGCGCCCGCGGCCGCCGCGCCGGCGACGGTCGCGGCGGCGAACAGCGCCCCGGTCTTGGCCTGCTGGTACTCGACGAGATCGACATGCGGCTCGGATTCCCAGGCTTGGCCCGCGACGATGCCCGACGGCGAGCCGACGGCGCGGGCGACGAGCCCGACGAGGGACGCCAGCCGGGCGGGCGAGCGGGCGGCGCCCCGCGCCAGCGTCTCGAAGGCGGCGACGATCAGCGCGTCGCCGGTCAGGACGGCGAGCGGAACGCCGAAGGCGGCGTGAACCGACGGCTTCTGCCGGCGCATCGGCGCGTCGTCGAAGCAGGGCAGGTCGTCGTGGACGAGGGAGGCGCAGTGCAGCAGCTCGATCGCTGCCGCCGCGGCATCGGAAGCGCCGGGATCGTCGTCACCGCAGGCGAGCGCCACGGCGATGCAGAGGCGGGGACGGATGCGATGGCCGCCGGGGAAGACGGCGTAGCGGATCGCCTCGGCCAAGAGCGGCGGTGCACCCGGCGCCTCCGCATGCGAGACCGTCACGTCGAGCACCGTCTCGATCCGCCTTCCGACATCCATGGCGACTTCCCGAGTCAATTCATTTTGTCTTGCTCAAGTGTCAACTATGATTGACACTGTTTGCGGCCCGGATCAACGCCGCCGGCCGGACAAAGCAGGCATCTTTCGATGGAGAAGCGCGTCATCGTGATCGGCGCCGGGATCGGCGGCCTCGCGGCGGCGCTCAGCCTCGCCGCGTCCGGTCTCGATGTGACGGTTCTGGAGCGCGCTCCGTCCGTGGGCGGCAAGATGCGCTCGGTCAGCGTCGGGGGCATTCCGGTCGAGGCGGGGCCGACCGTCTTCACCATGCGCTGGGTGTTCGACGAGCTCTTCGCCGAGGCGGGCACGAGCCTCGAGACGGAGATCGGGTTGCGGCCGGCCTCGCTGCTCGCCCGGCACGCCTGGAGCGCGCACGAGCGGCTGGATCTCTTCGCCGACATCGCCGCCTCAGCCGACGCCATCGGCGCCTTCGCGGGCGCGCGGGAGGCGGAAGGCTACCGCCGCTTCTGCGCCCGCGCGGCGGAGGTCTACCGCACGCTCGAGGGGCCGTTCATCCGTGCCGAACGGCCGAGCCCGGTCGATCTCGCCCAGCGCGTCGGCCTGTCGGGGCTCGGCAGCCTCTGGCGCATCCAGCCCTTCGCGACCCTCTGGTCGGCGCTCGGCGAGTATTTTCGCGACCCGCGGCTGCGCCAGCTCTTCGGGCGCTACGCCACCTATTGCGGCGCCTCGCCGTTCGAGGCGCCGGCCACGCTGATGCTGGTCGCCCATGTCGAGCAGGCGGGCGTCTGGACCGTCGAGGGCGGGTTGAGCCGCCTCGCGGGCGCCGTCTCGGACCTGGCGGAACGCCGGGGGGCCAGGATCCGCACCGGGGTGCAGGTGGCGCGGATCCTGACCGAAGGGAGCCGGGTCGCCGGGGTCGAACTGGCGGACGGCGAGCGCCTTGCCGCTGACGCGGTGATCGCCAACGCGGATGTGGCCGCCGTCGGCGCGGGCCTGCTCGGCCCCGAGGCGGCCGGTGCCGGCGACCGGATCCCGCCCCGCGAACGCTCGCTCTCGGCGGTCACCGCCTGCCTGACCGCGCGGGCGAAAGGTTTCGACCTCGCCCATCACAGCGTGTTCTTCTCCGCCGACTACCGCGCCGAGTTCGACACGATCCTGCGCGGACGCCGCCTGCCGCCGGACCCGACTGTCTACGTCTGCGCCCAGGATCGGGACGGCGACGGCGGCTCGGCTCCCGATGGGCCGGAGCGCCTGCTCCTCCTCGCCAACGCCCCGGCCGATGGCGGGGACCGCCCCCTCACCCCTCGGGAGATCGCCGCATGCGAGACGACCATCCTTCGCAAGCTCTCGGCCTGCGGGCTGACCCTGGAGCCGACGGGACCGGCGACGCTCACGACGCCGACAGGCTTCGCGGGGCTGTTTCCGGGGACGGGGGGCGCCCTCTACGGCCGGGCCTCGCACGGCTGGACGGCGACCTTCAAGCGACCGGGGGCGCGGACGCGGGTGCCGGGCCTCTACCTGGCGGGCGGGAGCGTGCATCCGGGGCCGGGAGTGCCGATGGCGGCGCAGTCGGGCCGGCTCGCGGCGGCGGCACTGCGCGCGGACCTCGATTCGACGGCGCGGTCGCGCGCGGCGGCTACGTCTGGTGGTACGTCGATGCGGTGAGCGCGGACGGGCGCCAGGGGCTCACCGTCATCGCCTTCATCGGCAGCGTGTTCTCGCCCTATTACGGGTGGGACGCGTCGCGCGACCCGTTCGCCCACTGCGCCGTCAACGTCGTGCTCTACGGCGAGCGCGCCAACCGCTTCGCCATGACCGAGCGCAACGCCCGCTCCCTGTCGCGGGACGCGTCGCGCTTCAGCCTCGGGCCGTCGTCGCTCGAATGGGACGGCAGCGTGCTCACCATCCGCCTTGACGAGCGCGGCGCCCCGATTCCACGGGCCGTGCGCGGCACGGTGCGGGTGCGGCCGAAGGCGCTGACGGCGCAGCCCTTCACCCTCGACGCGCAGGGCCTGCACCGCTGGTGGCCGATGGCGCCCGATTGCGAGGTCGAGGCGGAGTTTTCCTCACCCGCAATCGCCTGGCGCGGCAGCGGCTACCACGACACCAACGACGGCGACGGCGCCCTGGAGGATGCGTTCACGGACTGGACGTGGTGCCGCGCGCCGCTCCAGCGCGGTTCGGCGATCCTCTACGACGTGCGCCGGACCGACGGCAGCGGCCAGAACCTGACGCTGCGCTTCGACGCGGACGGCAGCCGCCGCGAGATGCGCCCGCCGCTCGCCGCGGAGCTGCCGCCGACCGGCCTGTGGCGGATGCCGCGCTCGACCCGCAGCATCGAGAGCG